>NZ_JDST02000022.1:0-49655 GCF_000584975.1 Candidatus Accumulibacter cognatus
GCCGTGGGAGGGGTCGGGGGGGAGGGGGAAACGGTCATGACTTTCATGATCGGGGGTGCCTGGAAAAGTCATGACCGTTGGCGTCGGGAAGTTCGTGCAATCCCCAGGGTCAGCGCCGTACCGACCAGGATGATGGCCCCGCCAAGCAGCATCGGCGGCGTCACGACTTCGCCGAGGAAGATTCCGCCCCAGCCAGCCGCAAACACCGGAATCAGGAAGGTGACCGTCGACGCCCGCTGTCCGCCCAGATGGGCAATCAGCCGGAAATACAGGATGTAGGCCAGCGCCGTCGAAAGCGTCGCCAGCAGGATCAGCGCCAGCCAGGCGTATCCCGACGGGGTCGCCGTCGGCCAGAAGGCCAGGGTCAGCGGTGCCAGTGCGATGGCTGCACAGGTCTGACTGCCGGTGGCGATGGCCAGCGGCGCGACGCCGGCCAGCGTTTGCCTGGCGAAGTGACTGGAAAAACCGTAGGACAGTGTCGCGAGCAATCCGGCCATGATCGCCAGAGCGCTGCCGCCCTCCCGGAAAGTCACTTTCCCCCAGGTCAGCACCGCCATGCCGATGACGCCGAGCAGCAGGCCGATCCACTGCCTCGGCGTCAGGCGGTCACGCAGCCAGAGCATGCCGACGAGCGCGGCCCACAAGGGCACCGTCGCATTGATCAGGGCGGTGAACCCGGCGGTCAGGGAAAGCGACGCATAGGCCAGAAGAACGAAAGGTAAGGCCGAGTTGCAGATTCCGACCGTCGCCATCGGCAACGCATGGCGACGCAGCGAGGCCGCCTCCGAACTGGCCAGCCACAAGGGCCACAAGCACAGCGCCGCAATCGCCACCCGCAGGCCGATCAGGGCAATCGGACCGAACTGTGGTGCGCCGACGCGCATGAACAGAAACGAGGCGCCCCAGAGCATGGCGAGCAGGACGAAATCGCCGAGGTCACGGGTTTTCAGGGTTGCCTCCCCGCGGTGGCCGCGCCGACACGCAGGCTGCGGCGGGTCAGGGGCGCGATCAAGCGGCGCCCTCTTCGAGTCGCAACAGCCATGCCTTGTTGTGCAGCCCGCCGGCGTAACCCGTCAAGGCGCCGTTCGCCGCGATCACGCGGTGACACGGTACGACGATGGCGATCGGGTTGCGGCCGTTGGCGGCAGCGACCGCGCGAACCGCCGCCGGTCTGCCGATCGCTGCCGCCTGCTGGCCATAGCTGCGCGTCTGTCCGTACGGAATCCGGGTCAGCGCGAGCCATGCCGCTTGCTGGAAGTCGCTCCCCGCGGGCGCCAGTCTGAGCTCGAACCTTCGTCGCTGACCGGCGAAGTATTCGCTCAGTTCCTGCCGCAACTGCAGGAACACCGGCAGTCGAGGCGAATCGAGCCAGGGCTCGGCGGGCACTGGCGGATGCTTGCCGCCCAGGATATGCAGGGCAATGATCGCGTCGTTGGCGGCCAGGGCCAGCAGGCGGCCGACCGGCGAGTCGAAATGCGTCGAATGAGTCGTCATGCGGTTTTCTCCCGAGAGTTCCACAGGTGCATCAGCGCATAGCTGCGCCAGGGTCGCCACGGCTCGGCGATCGCTTCGGCTGCGCGCCAGCCGCGGGCGGTGTTCGGCAGGCCGAGCGCCTTGAGCAATCCGGCATCGTGCGGCGGCCACGCATCCGGCCAGGACAGCGCCCGCATCGCGATGTAGTGCGCCGTCCACGGGCCGATGCCCTTGATCGATTGCAAGGCGGCGCAGCTCGACTCGAGGTTCGCGGCGGGCGACAGGTCGAGTTCACCGGCGACCATCTTTTGCGCCAGGGCAATCAGCGCCTGCGCACGCGCGGCCACGATGCCCAGGCGGATGAGTTCGGCCGGCATCAGCGCCGCCACCCGACTGGCCGTGGGAAAAGCCACACTCAGGTCGGTGAAGGGTGGCGTGACCTCGAATTCGATCGGCTCGGCGAAAGCGGCCACGAAGCGCGTCGCCAGCGTGCGTGCCGCGGCGACCGTGATCTGCTGCCCGAGGACGGCTCGCACCGCGAGTTCGAAGCCATCGAAGGCCCCAGGCAGGCGCAGGCCGCGCGATCCCTGCGCGAGCCGGCCGAGCGCCGCGCCGATTTCCCAGGGGTCGGCGTGCACATCGAAGACGCGTCTGACCTGGCTCAGCACACCTGCGATCACCGGCGCGAAGGCGGGCGACAGCGTCACTTGCAGCGCATTCCTGTGTGCCTGGTCGGCCACTTGCAGCCAACTGCAGATGGCCTGCCCATCGCGGCTTCGCACATGACGCAGGATGCGTCGATACCTGCCGTCGCTGACGGCCTCGACGCCCGCGATGGCGCGCTGCTCAAGAAAGGCGAGCAGCGCCGGCCAGTCCAAGGGGGCGCGATACGCCAGGCTGAAGGTGAAGCAGCGCGCATTTTCGGCGACGGCCGCGCTCGCCCCACCCGCCTCGGCCAGGATGTGACGCAAGCGCGTCGGCGCAAATCCATAGCGCTCCGAAAACAGCGCATTCATGCGTCGGACACTGGAAAAACCGCTGGCGAAAGCCACCTCGGCAACCGGCAAGGCCGTATCGGTCAGCAATCGCTTGGCCAGCAGCAGGCGATGCGTTTGCGCATACTGCACCGGCGACACGCCGAACTCGGCCTGAAAAATCCGCCGCAAGTGCCGATCGCTCACTCCGACGCGCGCGGCAATGGCGCTCAAAGGGTGATCCGCATCGCACTTGGCTGCTCCACCGATCCCCGCGATGGCGTCTTCGATGAAGCGCGCCGCGGTCTGTGCCAGCTTCGCACTCGCCTCGCTGGCGGCGAATCCGGGCGCGAGTTCCGGCCGGCACTTCAGACAAGGCCGATAGCCGGCTGCTTCAGCGGCCGCTGCGCTGACGTAGAAACTGCAATTCTCGAAGCGCGGCAACTTCACCCGGCAGATCGGCCGGCAATAGATGCGCGTCGAGGAAACGCCGACAAAGAATCGGCCATCGAAGCGTATGTCATGCGCCTTCATTGCCTGGTAGCAGGCAGCCGGGGTGAACCGGCCAGCAGGGGCTGGCATCGTTACGGGAGGGTCGTTGGCTTCAGGCATGCTGCCAGTCTAGCGGCAAGCGTTCGACAGAGCTGGCCGTTTTCGGACATTCAATTACCCGGTCGGAACAGACTGCGTGCAACGGGCAGGCCGGGCAGGCCGTCACTTCGATACAATGGCAGCCTCCAACTTTCTCCAGCAGGGACCGCCATGACTCAGGATGAACTCAAGAAAGCCGTCGCTCGCGCGGCGATCGCGCAGGTGATCGAGGGAGAAATCGTCGGCGTCGGCACGGGCTCGACCGCCAACTGCTTCATCGATGAGCTGGCCCGGATTCGGGACCGGATCCGGGGAGCGGTGGCAAGTTCGGAGGCGACGAGAAAGCGACTGGAAGGCCACGGCATCGTCGTCTTCGAACTCAACGACGTGGCCTACCTGCCGGTCTACGTGGACGGCGCCGACGAGATCAACACGGCGATGCAGATGATCAAGGGCGGGGGTGGCGCTCTGACGCGCGAGAAGATCGTCGCTGCCGTGGCACAAAAATTCGTCTGTATCGCCGATGCCTCGAAACTGGTGCCGGTACTTGGCGCTTTCCCGCTGCCCGTCGAGGTCATCCCGATGGCGCTTGGCCATGTCCGACGCGAACTCGCCCGGATCGGTGGCAAACCGCAACTGCGCGAAGGTTTCGTGACCGACAACGGCAACCTGATCCTGGACCTCGGCGGACTCGTGATGGCCGACCCGGTTGAACTGGAAAGCCGCATCAACCAGATCGTCGGCGTGGTCAGCAACGGCCTGTTCGCCCGTCGTCCGGCGGATATCTGCCTGCTCGGTACGGCTGCCGGAGTGAAGATGCTGACCGCCGACCGAACGGTCGAAACCGAAGCGCACGGGCCGGCGGCTGTTCAGCCGCCGTCAAGCAGCGCGACCTCTCAGGCGCGAGGCGGCACGTAGCCCTGCACCTTGTCGGCGCCGCTACCGAAGAAATGCCGCTCCATCTGCTCGGTCAGATATTTGCGATGCGCGGCATCGGCCAGGTTGAGGCGGTTCTCGTTGATGATCATGGTCTGCATGCGCACCCATTGCTGCCATGCTTCCTTGGCGACCGATTCATAAATCCGCTTGCCCAGCTCACCGGGAACCGGGGGAAAATCAAGACCTTCAGCCTCGCGACCGAGCTTGACACAATTGACCATTCTTGCCATTCAAAACACTCCTTAACTTCTTGGGAAATTCCGCCGAGGCGAACCCGAATGTGAAAGTCGCTGCAGCGCCTCACGAATCCGACCCGCTGCCGGCAGCCTTACAGTTCCTTCATCAATACGATCGAGCGGCGTTGCAGGTTATACACCAGCCGCTTTTCGGCCGGTAACTCGTCAATCGGGCGGACGCTGAAACCGCGTTCCTTGAACCACTGCGAAGTCGCCGTGGTGAGGACAAACAGACGCTTGACGCCGGCTGCACGCGCTTGCGTCTCGATCCGCTTCATCAGCAGCGCACCATAGCCCCAGCGACGATAGTGCGGATGCACGGCCAGGCAGGCCAGTTCGGCCTGGTCCTCGCCGTAGGGGTATAGCGCGGCACAGCCGACAATCACGCCGTCGTGTTCAACCACCGAGAATCGTGTGATCTCGCGTTCGAGCAACTCGCGCGAGCGACGTACCAGTGTGCCATCCTCTTCGAGGGGCTCGATCAGCGCCACCAGGCCGCCGATATCGTCTGGCCCGGCGTCATGCATCTGCTCTAGCGATTTCTGGGTGATCACCGTGCCCACGCCGTCGTGCGTGAAGAGTTCACGCAGCAGCGTGCCATCCTCGTCGTAACCGATCAGGTGCACGCGCCCGACGCCGGCCCGGCTGGCCCGGACCGCGCAGGGAAGGTAGCGCTTGAGGTCGGTCGACAACCAGTCGCCGAGACTGATCAGCCTTTCGGCGGCCTCGACGGTCAGTTCATCGAGCAGGGCGCCGTCGATATCGGTGGCGCCTCGGCTATCGCTCAGAAAGATCAGCTTGTCGACAAGCAGCGAGGTGGCCACCGCCTCGGCCACCTCCTCCATCGCCAGGTTGAAGATTTCCCCGGTCGGGCTCGAACCGATGCACGAAAGCAGGACGATGTTGCCCAGGCCGAGCTGCGCACGGATGCCCTCGGCGTCGAGCTTGCGCACCTGCCCCGAGTATTGCAGATCGACGCCATCGACGACCCCGACCGGCTTGGCGGTAATGAAATTGCCGCCAACGACGCGAATCGTGCTGTTGGCCATGGGCGTATCGGCAAGACCCTGCGAAAGCAGGGCCTCGATTTCGACATAGATGCTGCCCACCGCGTCGATCACGCAGGCGATCGCCTTGGCATCGGTAATGCGATAGTTGCCATGGTAGACCGACTGCAGGCCACGCTCGCGCATCAACTTCTCGATCTGCGGCCGTGCGCCGTGCACCAGTACCAGGCGCACACCGAGCGCGGCCAGCAGATTCACGTCATAGGCCAGCGTACGTGCCAGTTGTCCGGCGATCGCCTTGCCGCCGAAGGCGATGAGAAAGGTCTTGCCGCGAAAGAGATTGACGTACGGCGCAACCGATCGGAACCAGGCGACGAACTGGCCAGCGCTCAAGTCCTTGGACATTTCAAACGGCAGGTCTGTCCTTGTCCTCGGTCTCGACGACAGCTTTCGCCTCTTTGGCAGACCTCGCCTTCCCGGCTCTCGACGCGTGCGCCGGTCGGGTTTTTGACTGCTTGGCCTGCTCGGACTTCGACGCGTGTTCGTGCTCTTCCTTGACTTCCCTGGCGTCTGCTTCCTTCGTCACCTCGGTCTTGGGCGCTTTTGCAACCAGGACCCTGGGCTCTTTCATCGGCTCGACCTTGAGTTCTTTCTCCAGACGCTCGCAGATCGTCCGCAGAACCTTGATCCGGGCAAACAACTTGTCGTTGGATTCGACGATCGTCCACGGCGCGGTGCCGGAACTGGTGCGATCGATCATGTCGCAGACCGCTTCATGGTAGGCCCCGGCCTTCTCGCGGTTGCGCCAGTCTTCCTCGGTAATCTTGAAGCGCTTGTGCTCGACCTTGGCGCGTTCATCGAAGCGTTTGAGCTGCTCATCGTCGCTGATCTGCAGCCAGAACTTGATGACGATTCCGCCAGCATGCCAGAGGTCATGCTCGAAATCGTTGATCTCGGAATAGGCACGCAACCAGTCTGCCTCGCTGCAGAATCTCTCGACCCGTTCGACAAGCACGCGCCCATACCAGGTGCGGTCAAATATGACCACGCGTCCGAGCCGCGGCATGTGCCGCCAGAATCGCCACAGATAGGGTTGGACACGCTCCTCTTCGGTCGGAGCAGCAATCGGGATGATCTGATACTGGCGTGCATCCATCGCCGACATCACCCGCCGGATGGCACCGCCCTTGCCGGCCGCGTCCGAACCTTCAAAGGCGAGGATCAGGGCCCGCTTTTTGAACTCGGGGTGGCGCATCAGCTCTGCCAGACGCCCCTGCCAGGTCGCCAGCTCGGTCTCGTACACCTTTTTCGTCAGGCTTTGCGTCATGTCCAGCGAACTCAGCACGTCGAGACGGTCGATCCGTGGCGAGAAGGGCGGGGCCACCGGCGAATTCTGGTCGCGCTTGTCAGCCAGTCGCTTCTGCACCGAATCGAGAATCGTCTTGCCAACGGTCAGCGAACGATAACGATCGTCGGTTCCCTCGACGATGATCCACGGCGCCCAGGGGGTATTCGTCGTGCGCAACAGGTGGCCGGCTACTTCCTGCATCTTGTCGTAGGTCTTCAGGCGATCCCAGCTGGTCTTGGTGACCCGCCAGCGGGTCAGCGGGTTTGCCTCGATCGCCTTCAGGCGCTCGCGCTGCGCGTCCTTGGAAAGGTGTATCCAAAACTTGAGCACCAGCGCACCCTCGTTGACCAACATCGCCTCGAAGCGGTTGAGCTGGTCCATGCGCTGATCGAAATCGGATCGCGACAGGTCGTTGCTAATCCGCTCGGCGATTGGATGCGAATACCATGAACCGGCGAAGATCCCCATTCGCCCTTTAGGTGGTAGCGCCCGCCAGTAACGCCACATCGAGGGGTGAGCGCGCTCTTCGGCAGTCGGCGCATAAAAAGCGTGTGTCGACAGGTAACGGGGATCCATCCATTCGTAGAGAACGTTGATGGTTTCCCCTTTTCCGGACCCGTCGACGCCGCTGATCAGGATGATTACCGGAAAGCTGCCGTTCTCGCGCAGCAGTTGCTGCGTTTCGAGCAGCGCCGCGCGCAGCTTGGGCTCCTCTGCCTTGAACGTTTCCTTGTCGATCTTGTGTCCCAACTCTGCTGATTCAAACATCCGTCGTCTCCTCTTTCAAGTCACCCCATAAAAACTGGATTGCTGCCAGAGCAGCCAGACCAGCGGTTTCGGTACGCAGGATGCGCGGCCCAAAATGCACCGGCAAAAAACCGGTCAGGGACGCCAACTGCGCTTCCTCGGGCGTGAGACCGCCCTCGGCACCGATCAACAGCTCAACCCACCCACCCGCCGGCGGTCCCGGCAACGTGGCCAGTGAACGCCGCGCGCCTGGCGCCAGCAGGAGGCGAAGGACACCTGCCGCGGGTTCCCGGGCCAGCCAGTGTTCAAGGCTTTCCGGAACCGTCACTTCCGGCAGCCGGTTGCGCCCGCATTGTTCGCAGGCTGCGGCTGCGACGCCGCGCCAGTGCTCAAGCCGGCGTAATGCGCGTTCGCCTTCGAGGCGCAGCACACTGCGTTTCGAAACGACCGGAACGATGCGCCGGACACCCAGCTCGACGGCCTTCTGTACCGTCCAGTCCATTTTTTCGCTGGCCTGCAACGCCTGCACCAAGGTGACCGACAAGGGCGATTCACGCTCGTGGCCGACCCACTCCAGGACATCGACGCTGACCCGCGCCCGTTCAATGCCAACGATCCGGGCAGGATATTCCCCGCCGGCACCATTGAAGAGGGTCAAGTCATCGCCAGTGCGCAGGCGCAAGACCCTGATCGCATGCTGCGCTACCCGTTCAGGCAAATCGACGCACGCGCCGGCCACCAGCGGCATCGGGCAATGAAAGCGGGGACCATTCACCGTGGTATTATAAGAGTTTCCTTGCTTGATGGTCGTTGTTTGGAGGCAGCCCCCTGTATGGCGCTCAATACCCCTGTTTGTGACTTTGGCTGGCAAGCGCCTGACTTCGAGCTCGAGGATACCCACGGTTCCCGGCAGACGCTCGCCAGCCTGCGCGGACCGAATGGCCTGTTGCTGATGTTTATCTGTAACCACTGCCCCTATGTCAAGGCGATCATCGACCGCATTTGCCGCGACGCGCGCGAACTGCAGGCCCAGGGGATCGGCGTCGCGGCCATCATGAGCAACGATCCGGCCGAATACCCCGAGGACTCCGTTGAAAACATGCAACGCGTGGCCCGGGATCTGAATTTTTCGTTTCCTTATCTGCATGACTCCACCCAGGGGGTGGCACGCCGTTACGGTGCGGTGTGTACGCCGGACTTCTTCGGCTTCAACCGCGACCTGCAATTACAGTACCGCGGACGTCTCGACGCCAGCGGCCGCATGCCGGCTCCCCCCGATGCCCGACGCGAGCTGGTCGAAGCCATGCGCCTGGTCGCCGAAACCGGTTGTGGCCCACACGAGCAGACCGCCAGCATGGGTTGCTCGATCAAGTGGCGCGACTGATCCAGAATGCGCAACGAAGAAGGCGCGGGTACGCCGGCGATCACTGACGCCCATCTGAAGCGCATGCTCGACGCCAGCATCGCGGTGGTCCGCGAGGTTGCGCAGCGAGAAATCACTCCGCGCTTCCTGCGGGTCAGCCATGGAGAACGCAAGGACGACGGTTCACTGTGCTCGGAAGCCGATCTCGCGGCGCAGCAGTTTCTTGTCGGGCGCCTGACCGAGATCCTTGCCTGCCCGATCATCGGTGAAGAAATGTCCCCGGCAATGCAACGCGCCGGCTGGCACGAGGGCAGCACCGACGAACACGGTCTGTGGTGTATCGACCCGATTGACGGCACCACCAATTTCATCAACGGGCTGCCCTGCTTTGCCATTTCCATCGCCTGGATGAGTGCGCGGCGAGCACGCCTGGCGGTGACCTACAACCCGATCACCGACGAAATGTTCTATGCCCGCGAAGGCAATGGCGCCTACCTCAATGGCCGCCGCCTGCCCTTGCGCCAGGTGACCGCGGATATCCGCCGTGCCGTCGGCGGCGTCGATTTCAAACGGATCCCGAAGCCGCTGGCTGACCGAATCGCCGTCAGCCCGCCTTTCTACTCGCAGCGCAATTACGGCAGTTCGACGCTCGACTGGTGCAACCTCGCCGCGGGCCGACTCGACCTCTACCTGCACGGTGGCCAGATGCTCTGGGATTACGCCGCCGGCAGCCTGATCCTGCGCGAGGCCGGCGGCCAGATGTGCACCCTGACAGAGGATGACTACGACGCCGATGACGTCTGGCGGCGCCCGGTCATCGCGGCCTTGCACCCGGCCGTTTTTGCTGCCTGGCGGGACTGGGTTCGACAGTCTCGCCAGCCGGAAAGCGTCTGACCAAACTAGATGACGCAGCTATCCACTACAGGAGCTTTTCACCATGGCAGTAACGACTGAAGCCGTACAGGCGGCACTCAAGGAATTGATCGATCCCAATACCCAAAAGGATTATGTCTCGACACGTTCCGTCAGGAACATCAGGATCGATGGCGCCGACCTCTCGCTCGATATCGAACTGGGCTATCCGGCAAGAACCCAGCTTGACGACATCCGTCGCGCGGTGATCACGAAACTCCGGGACCTCCCCGGAATCGGTAATGTCAGCGTCAATGTCACTGTCAGGATCGTCGCCCACACTGTCCAGCGCGGCCTGAAGCCACTGCCCGGTGTCAAGAACATCATCGCCATCGCCTCCGGCAAGGGGGGCGTCGGGAAGAGCACGACGGCGGTGAATCTGGCCCTGGCGCTGGTCCAGGAAGGGGCCACTGTGGGTCTGCTCGACGCCGATATCTATGGGCCTTCGCAGCCGCAGATGCTGGGCCTGGTCGGTCAGAAACCGGAATCGCAGGATGGTACGTCGATGGACCCGCTACAGGCGCATGGCCTGCAGGCGATGTCGATCGGTTTCATGATCGACATCGATTCACCGATGGTCTGGCGTGGGCCGATGGTCACCCAGGCGCTCGAGCAATTGCTCAAGCAGACCAACTGGCAGGATGTCGATTATCTGGTGGTTGACATGCCCCCCGGAACCGGCGACACGCAGCTGACGCTGGCGCAGAAGGTACCGGTCACCGGCGCGGTCATCGTCACCACCCCGCAGGACATCGCCCTGATCGACGCGCGCAAGGGACTGAAGATGTTCGAGAAGGTCGGCATCCCGATTCTCGGCTTGGTGGAAAACATGAGCATCCACATCTGCACGAAGTGTGGCCACGAGGAATACATTTTCGGCCAGGGCGGCGGCGAGCAGATGTGCCGGGATTACGACACCGAGTTCCTCGGTGCCCTGCCACTGGAACTCTCGATTCGCCAACTGACCGACTCCGGCAAGCCGACGGTGATCGGCGCACCGGAATCGCGCGCCGCCGAGATTTATCGGACGATTGCTCGCCGTCTGGCGATCAAGGTTGCCGAGCGTGCCAGGGACATGAGTGCCAAGTTTCCGAGCATCGTCGTCCAGAACACTTGAGACAGGCGGCTGCCTCTCGCTCTCGACGACGTACCGGATAGTTCCTTCCCTGGCCCGGACACCGTAGAATGGATGCCTTTCCTGCGCAAGCGGTGTTCGGATGACCGGCAATGTCAATCAAATCGGATAGGTGGATCCGCCGCATGGCGGCAGAGTACGGCATGATCGACCCTTTCGAGCCGAATCAGGTGCGCGAGATCGATGGCCGCCGCATCGTTTCCTACGGCACTTCCAGCTACGGCTACGACATTCGCTGTTCGAACGAATTCAAGCTGTTCACCAATCTGAACTCGACGATCGTTGACCCGAAGAACTTCGATCCGAATTCGTTCGTCGAGGTCAAGAACGATTTCTGCATCATTCCTCCGAATTCCTTCGCCCTGGCGCGCACCATCGAGTATTTCCGCATTCCGCGCAGCGTCCTGACGGTCTGCCTCGGGAAAAGTACTTATGCCCGTTGCTTCCGCGGCGATACCCGCGTAGCCCTGCTCGACGGCACGGCACCAACCCTGGAGGAGATGGCCCGCCGAGCGGAAGACGGTGAGTTGTTCTGGGGCTATGGGATCGGCCAGTTCGGCAGGATTGGCGCAGCAATGCTCGAAGCACCTCGCTTCATCGGACGGGATTCATTGCTGGAAATCACCCTCGACAATCGAACGGTCATCCACTGCACGCCCGACCACGAATTTGTCCTGCGCGATGGCAGGCTCATTCCCGCGTGTCAGTTGCGTCCGAACGATTCCTTGATGCCCCTCTATCGCCGCTTGGTGCGTGGTTACGAAGCTGTCTATCAACCCTTGAATGGCCATCTCTACCCCACTCACCGCCTTGCTGATGAATGGAATATTCGGCATGGTATCTATGAAGACATCCTGGCTACGCACCGGCACCACAAGGACTTCGACCGCCTCAACAACTCTCCGTGGAATATCGGGCGCATGCCGGCCGCCGAGCATATCCGCATGCACAATGCCAAAGGCTACGGGGCAGACTTCGACCCAGACGAGCACAGCTTGGCAATTCGGGAAGCCTTCGAGTGCTTACGAAGCAGCAGGCCGGGGTGGATTGAACACTTCTCAAAGGTCCAGCGCGAGCGCGCCAGACAATTCTGGAGCGACGAAAGGTACACACAGGCGCGCGCGCGCTTGCGTGAAAAGCAATCGGAAAACTGGACCGAGGAGCGCCGTCGCCAGCAGCGGGAGTCCATGGTACGACACTATTCGGATCCACATGCCAGGCAAGCACAGGGAAACAGTTCGCGCGAAGCTTGGGCAAGAGACACAGGCGAACGCCGACAACGCCAGGCGGAAGTCGCGCGGGACATCAATCGGCGTGGGGAGATCAACGCGGACCGGGTACGTTGGGCACTCGACAGCACCGGTTCGATCCGTGGCGCCGCACGTCTTCTGAAATGTGACCGATCGGTATTCCATCGCTTCCCGGAGGTTCTCGCCGCGTTTCGGGGACAAACACCGTATAACCACAAGGTTGCCGGTATCCGGGAATTGGCAGGAGACCACGACGTCTATTGCCTGACCGTGCCTGAAGCTGGAAACTTTGCCCTTGCCTCCGGGATATTCGTCAGCAACTGCGGCATCATCGTGAACGTCACGCCCTTTGAACCGGAGTGGGAAGGTCATGTGACGCTCGAGTTCTCGAATACGACACCTCTGCCCGCCAAGATTTACGCCAATGAAGGCATCGCGCAGGTTCTGTTCTTCGAATCCGACGAGGAATGTGAAACATCGTACAAGGATCGTGGCGGCAAGTATCAGGGCCAGATGGGCGTGACCTTGCCGAAGATCTGATGGGCATGCGAGGCCACACCCTTACCAGGTACCGAGGCAGGCAAATCAAGTACGCTGCGTGGGTCGCCGCACTCCCGCCCTCTCACTCTTGATACGGGATCCCTGAATGCATTTCAATTTTCCGGTCATCGTCATCGATAAGGACTACCGTTCGGAAAACACCGGCGGGCTCGGGATTCGCGCGCTGGCCAAGGCGATCGAGAAGAAGGGTTTTGAAGTCTTTGGAGTGACCAGCTATGGTGACCTGACTTCGTTTGCTCAGCAACAGAGCCGCGCCTCGGCCTTCATCCTGTCCATCGACGACGAAGACTTCAGGAACGGCAAGGCCGACCAGACCGTCGGCAGCCTGCGCGCCTTCGTCAAGGAAATTCGCTGTCGCAACGAGGATATCCCGATCTTCCTGTACGGCGAGACGCGTACTTCGCGCCACATCCCGAACGACGTGCTACGAGAGTTGCATGGCTTCATCCACATGTTCGAGGATACCGCCGAATTCATCGGCCGGTATGTGGTGCGCGAGGCCAAAGCCTACCTGGAAAGCCTGGCGCCGCCCTTCTTCCGCGCCCTGACACACTATGCCGAGGATGGGTCGTATTCGTGGCACTGCCCCGGTCACTCGGGCGGCGTCGCTTTCCTGAAGAGTCCGGTCGGGCGAATGTTCCACCAGTTCTTCGGCGAGAACATGCTGCGCGCCGATGTCTGCAATGCCGTCGAGGAACTTGGCCAGCTACTCGACCATACCGGCCCGGTTGCTGCCTCGGAGCGCAACGCGGCCCGCATCTTCAATGCCGATCACCTTTTCTTCGTCACCAACGGCACCTCGACCTCGAACAAGATCGTCTGGCATTCGACCGTCGCGCCGGGCGATGTCGTCGTCGTCGATCGGAATTGTCACAAATCGATACTCCATTCGATCATCATGACCGGCGCCATCCCCGTTTTCCTGATGCCGACCCGCAACCACTATGGGATCATCGGGCCGATCCCGAAAGAAGAGTTCCGCTGGGCGAACATCCAGAAGAAGATTGCGGCGCATCCTTTCGCGCGCGCGGTCGCCGCCAGACCGCGCGTACTCACCATCACCCAGAGTACCTACGACGGGATTCTCTACAACGTCGAAGAAATCAAGGAAATGCTCGATGGCGTGATCGATACCCTGCACTTCGACGAGGCCTGGCTGCCACACGCGGCTTTTCACGATTTCTACGGCGATTACCATGCCATCGGCGCCGACCGCCCGCGCTGCAAGGATGCGGTGATTTTTTCGACGCAGTCGACGCACAAGCTGCTGGCCGGTCTCTCGCAAGCCTCGCAGATTCTCGTTCAGGATTCCGAAGGGCGCAGGCTCGACCGCGATGTCTTCAACGAAGCTTACCTGATGCACACCTCGACCTCGCCGCAGTACGCGATCATCGCCTCCTGCGACGTCGCGGCAGCGATGATGGAGGCTCCCGGCGGCACCGCACTGGTTGACGAGTCTATTGCCGAAGCGCTCAACTTCCGCAGCACCATGCGCAAGGTCGAAAAGGAATGGGGGGCCGATTGGTGGTTCAAGGTCTGGGGCCCGGAAGACCTTTCGGGAGAAGGCCTCGCAGACCGCTCGGCGTGGATCCTCAAGCCCGGCGAACGTTGGCACGGCTTCGGCATGCTCGCCGAAGGCTTCAACATGCTCGACCCAATCAAGGCGACGGTCATTACGCCGGGTCTCGATGTCGACGGAGACTTCGCCGATTGGGGAATTCCGGCGGCAATCGTCACCAAGTACCTGGCTGAGCACGGCATCATCGTCGAGAAGTGTGGTCTCTATTCCTTTTTCATCATGTTCACCATCGGCATCACCAAGGGTCGCTGGAACACGCTGGTCACCGAACTGCAGCAGTTCAAGGATGGCTACGACCAGAACATGCCGTTATGGAAGGTGATGCCGGAGTTCCTGGCCAAGAATCCGCGCTACGAGAAGCTCGGGCTGAAAGACCTCTGCAAGCAGATCCACGGCATCTACGCGGCCAACGATGTCGCGCATCTGACCACCCGCATGTACCTCTCGGACATGGAGCCGGCGATGAAGCCGACCGATGCTTTTGCCCGCATGGCGCATCGCGAGATCGACCGCGTTCCGATCGATGATCTGGAGGGACGGATCACCAGCACCCTGCTGACTCCTTACCCACCGGGAATTCCCCTGCTGATCCCGGGCGAGCGCTTCAACGCCACGATCGTCCGCTACCTGCAGTTCGCGCGCGACTTCAACGAACACTTCCCTGGCTTCGAAAACGACGTCCATGGCCTGGTCAAGGCAATCGTCGATGGCAAGCCAGTCTACTCGGTCGATTGCGTTCGCTAACGGTCATGACTTTTCCAGGCACCTCCCGATCATGAAAGTCATGACCGTTTCCCTCCCTTGCAGGGCGCATTCCAGCTTGCATACCGCGGAGCATCGTTCGATGGGCACAGAGCATGCTCTGCGAATTCCCCATCTCATCCCCCGACCCCTCCCCACGGCCCGCGCTGCATCGCGGGCCGGCTACGGCGGCGCGGAGTAGTGCTCCGGGAGACCCCGCCTGCGCCCCCGCAACAAGTGGGGGGGAGATTCGTGAGTCCCTGACGCGACTATCACATTAGCAGCAGCGTGTCGGAAGCGCCGCGAGGCGCCCTGGCAAGCCGCCGCTAGCGCGTTGTGTGCGACTCTTCGGCGGAAGGTGCATTGATATCTGCTGCCGAAGAGTTTTCGACGAGGCGCACGACCCCATCCTCTCCGACGGCGGTATCTTCGAACTTCAAAAGGGTGATCCGATGGTTATCCATCTCGAGCACCGTCAGTTGCCCGCCATCCAGTTTGACGGTATCGCCGACCTTCGGTACGCTGCCGTGCTTCTTGTAGAACAGTCCCGCCAGGGTGACGTAATCGTCATCGGTCGGGAACGGAAAATCAAGCAGGACGTCGAGGTCGGAAACCCGCATCGAGGCGTCGATCTCGTACTGACTGCCAATCAGTTTCCTGACTCGCCTCGCCTGACGAGTGAATTCGTCCTCGTAATCGCCCACGATTTCCTCGAGGATGTCTTCGAGCGTGATGATCCCCTCGGTTCCGCCATACTCGTCGATCACCACCGCCATCTGCTGCCGGGTACGCTTGAAGTCCTTGAGCAGGTCGCTCAGCAATTTGCTGTTGGGAACCACGTACGGCGCCTGCACGAAATCGGCGACTGGACGGTGACTGACTTCCTGGAGCGTCTGGCCGGGGCTCTCGGCCATCGCTGTCAGCAGTTCCTTGATTGCCACCACGCCAGTGATCCGGTCCAGGCTCTTGTCGTACACCGGAAAGCGCGCGTGCGGCACGTCGCGAAAAACACGCAAGGCGTCGGCCAGGGTATCTTCCTGCGCCAACGCCCGGATGCGCGTGCGCGGGATCATGGCCTCGCGCACCGTGTGCTCGTCGAGTTTGAACACCCCGCGGATCATCTCCGTTTCCTCCGGCGCCAGCGTCCCGTCCTTCTCGCTCGCCGAGAGAATCATGCGGATTTCCTCGACCGACATCGTGAAGTGGCTGTGACCCTCGCCTTCGAGATTCCGCTGCCCGAAAAGCCGCAGCAAGGCGTCCGAAGACATCTTCATGATGAAGATCAGCGGCCGGAAGGTGAGGTAGAGAAGGTTGATCATGCCGCCCACCGCCATGCTCATCTGCTCGGCCTTGTGGAAGGCCAGCACCTTGGGCGCCAGTTCGCCGGCAACCACATGCAGAAACGAAATGACGACAAAGGCGAAGACATACGAGACCGTGTGTGCCGCCTTGAGGAGTGCTTCGCTGTCGCCGAACAGGGCAAAGATCGACACGAAGGTCGAATCCGTCAGCGTGCTGATGGTCTCCATACCGACGGCGCCAAGTCCGAGCGAAACCAGCGTGATGCCGACCTGGGTCACCGAGTAGAAGCGTTCCGGCTCATTGTGCAGCATCTCGACCCGCGCTGCGCGCTTGTCGCCTTCCTCGGCCAGCTGCTTGATACGGCTGCGGCGTGCCGAGGAGATGGCGATCTCCGAACCGACAAAGAAGGCATTGCCGGCAACAAAAGCCAGGATCAGACCAAGGTTGATGTAAAGATACGGGTGCTCCATCTGTGTGCTCCTCCTGTATTTTTCGTCGGCCATGAACCCCGCTTGCTCTCGGGAGAGAGACAACCAGAACCAGCGCCATGGTGACCGCGTACGCTTGATCACTCTTGCTTTTCTGCAGGTTTTCCCTCTGCTTTGGCCGCGGCGCCCGAATAATACGCCATTTATGCCCAAACTCTAGCACTTCGTCGTGACACAACACGCTTCGGGAAGGCGGTGAACCGCAGCTTGCCCAGCCTTGCCGCGCCGGACGACGCATGCGTGGACCGCCGCAGCAGCCTCATTGCGGTAGAATGCGGGCTTTGTCGCGCAGGGAAAAGGTCGTGAACGGCATCACCATTGCTCTATCGAAAGGCCGGATATTTGACGAAACCCTGCCACTGCTGGCCGCCGCCGGGATCGAGCCGCTTGAGGATCCCGAAACCTCTCGTCGCTTGATCATTCCAACGAATCGGGAAAACGTTCGTGTGGTCATCGTCCGCGCGACCGATACCCCAACCTATGTGCAATACGGGGCGGCTGACCTCGGTGTCGCCGGCAAGGACATTCTCCTGGAACACGGCAGTGAGGGCCTTTACCAGCCGATCGACCTGAAGATTGCCAAGTGCAGGATGATGGTCGCCGTTCCCGCCGGTTTCGACTACGCGTACGCGGTGCGCCAGGGCGCGCGTCTCAAGGTGGCGACCAAGTACGTCAATATTGCCCGCGAACACTTCGCGGCCAAGGGTGTGCATGTCGACCTGATCAAACTCTACGGATCAATGGAACTCGCGCCACTGGCCGGCCTCGCCGACGCCATCGTCGACCTGGTATCCACCGGCAGTACGCTGAAAGCCAACCATCTGCTCGCCTGTGAGCACATCATGGACATCTCGTCGCGATTGATCGTCAATCAGGCCGCGCTCAAGCTGAAACGCGAATTGCTGGCACCGATTCTCGAAGCCATCGCCGGAGTGGTGGCCTCATGATCGCAATCAAACGCCTTTCCAGCACCGATCCCGACTTCAATGAGCGACTCGATGCCCTGCTAGCCTTCGAAGCCGCGCAGGACGCCTGCGTCGAACAAGCTGTCGCCGACATTCTTTCCGAAGTGAAGGCACGTGGCGATGCCGCGGTGATCGAGTACACCCGGCGTTTCGATGCCTTGAGCGCCAACTCGATGGCTGAACTCGAACTCTCGCAAAGCGAACTGCAACAGGCACTCGCCGCTCTGCCGCCGACGCAACGGCAGGCACTCGAAGCCGCCGCCGAGCGGGTGCGCAGCTACCACCAGCGACAGCCGCTACAGAGCTGGCAATACGAAGACGAAGGCGAGAAGACGCACGGCACGATGCTGGGCCAGAAAGTGACCCCCCTTGATCGCGTCGGCCTCTACGTTCCCGGCGGCAAGGCGTCATACCCCTCGTCGGTGCTGATGAACGCGATTCCGGCGCGTGTCGCCGGAGTCAGGGAACTGATCATGGTCGTACCGACGCCAGCCGGCGAGCACAACCCGCTGGTTCTCGCCGCCGCCGCGCTGGCTGGCGTCGATCGCCTATTCACCATCGGCGGTGCGCAGGCGATCGCCGCGCTGGCCTACGGCACACAGACCATTCCGCAGGTGGACAAGATCGTCGGCCCCGGCAATGCCTATGTCGCTGCCGCCAAGCGCCGTGTCTATGGGGTCGTCGGTATTGACATGGTTGCCGGTCCGTCGGAGATCCTCGTCATTTGCGACGGGCAGACCAACCCCGACTGGGTGGCCATGGATCTTTTCTCGCAGGCTGAACACGATGAACTCGCGCAGTCGATCCTGATCTGTCCGGATACTGCCTATATCGAACGCGTTGCCGCTGCGCTCGACGACTTGCTGCCGACGATGCCGCGTCGACGGGTCATTCGGGCCGCACTTGAAAATCGCGGCGCGCTGATCCAGGTGCGCGATCTCGACGAGGCCTGCCATATCGCCAACCGCATCGCCCCCGAACACCTCGAACTGTCGATGGCCGATGCCGAAACCTGGGTGGACAAGATTCGGCACGCCGGCGCGATCTTCATCGGCCCTTACACCTCGGAGGCGCTCGGCGACTACTGTGCCGGCCCCAACCATGTCCTGCCGACGTCCGGAAGCGCCCGCTTCTCTTCACCGCTGGGGGTCTACGACTTTCAGAAACGGACCAGCCTGATCCGGGTATCGCAGGCCGGTTCGCAGACCCTCGGACGCATCGCGGCAACGCTGGCTTATGGCGAGGGTCTGCCGGCGCATGCGCGATCCGCCGAGTATCGGGTCGAAAGTTGAGCCGACCTTTGAAAGTTGAGCCGACCTTTATATCCAGTCAGACAGCGCGAGCCTTCTGCTCCCGATTCTCTATCGCCTCCGAGCGCCTGAGCGTAAGCCGGAAGCCCTCCTGCGGGCGAATCATCTCCGCCGTGTCGTCAATGAAGAGGTCGCGGAGCAGGAAATTGACCTTGGCGAGCATGAAGGGAGAAAGCGCCTCACATTGTTCGAGAATCAACTCCTCGCCACCTTTCATGGCCAGTGCCAGTGGACCGTAATGAAAACACAGGTGTTGCCCGCTCCAGTATTGGTTACCGATCAATTCGTCGAGATCGGTTCGCTCGGTGCAGATGTGCATCATGAGATTTCTCCGCAAAGTGAAGCTCTTGCATTGATTAACGGCTTGCTATCGATCCAGGTTGAGTGATTTTTGTGGTTCTGTGGTGAGAAAACAGCGATGTGGGTTTGCGCCCCTGCCGCAATCCGCAGGAGTACCCCGGCAGGCGGCATCTCCGCGCGCCTTGAGTCAAGCACAAAAAGGACAAAACGGCAGAACCTACAGCACTTTGGGCTTCTGCACATGGCATTTCCGGGTGAGCGCATCAGTCTTCCCCTTCCCTGTCGTTGACCCCATACTCCCGGTCGAGATGGTTCATGTAGCGGGCGTACCACCAGATGATCAGCACGTAGATCACCGGCGCACCCTGGGCTCCCATGTAGAAACCGAGCGGCAGACCCAGCAGGGAGATATCTGCCAGGTCGCGCGCGAAGTAACTGACGACAAAGGTCACGACAAACCAGATGGCCAGCAGCAAGGCCGTCATCCTGAGGTTGCACCGCCAGTACTCCTGCTGCTTTCGTCCGCGTTGCACGTATCGCTCCGTGGTTACGGAAGACTGCCCCGGACCCCGGCGAACTCGTTGCGGGTCGCCCCATGAGCAGTGATCAACAATGGTCAAATTCCGGGTAACGGACACTTTCGACAAAATCCTGGGTTTCCTGGCTGGGCGGCCGTCCACACAGACTGACCACGATGATCGTCAGAAAGCCGGCAGCGACGCCCCATACGCCGGCCGCAGTTGACTGAATCCCCAGCCAGGGTTCCATGCCGATACCGTGGATTCCCAGCCACGGAATGGCATCGAAATGGACGCGCACCATGTAATAAATGGTTACCAGCAGGCCAACCACCATACCACTGACCGCGCCTGACGATGTCGCCCGCCGCCAGAAGATGCCGAGAATCAATGCCGGGAAAAAAGCTGATCCTGCCAGCGAGAACGCCCAGGCGACCATGAACAGGATGGTCGCCGGTTTCTGCGAGGCAACGCTGGCCGCCAGGACTGCAACCACCAGCAGCAGTGACTTGGAAACCACCAGCCGCCATTGCGTACTCGCCTGAGGGCGAAAAATCTTGTAATAGACGTCGTGCGCCAGAGCACTGGCAATCGTCAGCAGCAACCCGTCTGCGGTGGACAGCGCAGCGGCGAGCGCACCGGCGGCCACCAGACCGGAAATGACGTAGGGCAGACCGGCAATTTCCGGGGTTGCCAGCAGAATCACGTCGGGATTGAGTGACAGCTCGGCAAGTTGCAGGATGCCATCGCCGTTGATGTCTTCGATCGAAACCATGCCGATCTTGCCCCATGAATTGACCCACACCGGCAGTTGCGCCATCGATGAACCCACCAGACTCGTATAAATCTCATACTTGGCAAAAGCCGCGTAGGCCGGGGCGGTGAGATACAGGGCCAGGATGAACAACAGCGACCAGAATACCGAATTGCGCGCTTCGCGTACGCTGGGTGTCGTGTAGTAACGCATCAGCACATGCGGCAGGGCCGCCGTGCCGACCATCAGGCAGAACACCAGACTCAGGAAGTTCACGCGCGCACCGTCGTTCACCGCCTCGCCTTGCCCGGGATAGGGGGTCAGATGGTGATCGGGAGCTGTGCCACGCTGCGCTGCCTGATGCATCAGGCCCTCCCAATAACTGCGCGCCTCATCGCTGCTCTTGGGCAACTCCCGGCGCTGCCGCTCGAGAGTCGCCACCTCGCGCATTTGCGCGTTGCTGCCTTTCAGATCGTCGATACGCACGCTCAGGCTGCGCTGCTCTTCCTCTAGTGAGTCCGGCAGCGCCAGGATGCGGTCGTGGTAGCCATCGGCACGTTCGCGGAAGCGGTGGCGGGCGTCGATTTCGGCCGGGTCATCGAAGATCCTTTCCTCCATTTCCTGCACTTTCTGCAGCACCTGGCCGTAGGTCAACTGCGGCACTGGAATTCCGCTGACCTGGTACGAAAGAATGGTCACCGGCACCAGATAGGCGACAATCAGGATGGCGTATTGGGCCACCTGCGTCCAGGTGACCGCGCGCATGCCACCCAGAAAGGAACAGACCAGGATGCCGGCCAGGCCGACAAATACCCCGACTTCGAACTGCAGGCCCACAAAGCGGCTGGTAATCAAGCCGACGCCATATATCTGCGCAACCACATAAACAAAGGACGCCAGGATGGTCGCAAAGACACCGACCAGCCTCGCCAGATTGCCACCATAACGCGCGGCGAGGAAGTCCGGGATCGTATATTGGCCAAATCGTCGCAGGTAAGGCGCCAGTAGCAGGGCCACCAGAACGTAGCCGCCGGTCCAGCCCATCACGTAGGCCAGGCCCTGATACCCCGTCAGGTAGAGCGTGCCGGCCAGACCCATGAACGAGGCCGCACTCATCCAGTCGGAGCCGGTGGCCATGCCATTGAATACCGCCGGCACACGCCGGCCGGCAACGTAATACTCGGAAACGCTGGCGGTTCGCGCCAGCACGCCAATCGTTGCGTACAGGAAGATGGTCAGGAAAAGAAAGGAATAACCGATCCAGCGCGGCGGCATGCCATGCTGCTCGAGTACCGCCAGAGTCCCGATGAAAATGAAGAAACCAACCGTGTAGTAAGCGTAATAGCGACGCAACTGGACAGGGTAGTCGGCCATCGTTCAGTGCCCGCCTACGCGCTCTGGTGCAAGTGGCGACGCGCCTTCTCAAGCTCGAGCAGGCTGGCTGGTGTCATGAAGCCTTTGCGCGCGCCGCTGGCAATCGTGATCTGCAACAACTGAGCCGTCGCATAAGCATCAGAAACGGCGTGGTGACGACGGATGCTGGCAATGGAGAAGTGGTCCAGCCAGGCGTCGAGCCCTCCCCCCGTATGCTCGACATCGCGAAAAAGATCGGGCATCACCCACGCCAGATCGATCCACGCCAGCCCCCACTCGATACCGAGGCATTCTGTCAGCGTACGTTCGATCATCGCGGCAACAAACGGCACATTGTATGCAATCAGTGGCGCCTTGCCGACAAAGTGCAGGAAGGAGATCAACGCGTCGACCGACGAATGACCGGCTGCCGACTCCGAATGCGGGCGCACCGGCGAGCCGGGCACAGGATCGGTACTAAGCTCGGCAGGTCCTAAGAGCAGATGGCAGGCATCCTTGAAGCCGATCTGCCCGTCGACCACGGCCAAAGCCCCTATTGCGTAGAGGTGATCGGTCTTGACGTTGATGCCCGTCGTTTCGACGTCGACGACCACATAGCGACAACGATAGTGCGAACACTGCAAGTCCGGCGCAGGCAATTGGCGCCAGGCGGCGATCAACTGCTGTTGTCCGGCGGTCAATGCCGGGTTAGGCGTTTCCTGGCCACTGAACAATCTGGAAAACCAGGCCATGGTCAGAGCTGATAATCGAGTTTAAGGCGTGCCTGCAGCTTGCGCGCCTGTCGGAAAGCTTCTTTGAGAATGCGCCGTTCAATCTCGTTGAGTTCATCGGGCCGGATGAGATTGTCGCCCTCGCGTCCATGTTCCTGCTCAAAATGCTGGTGCCGCAAGCGCAGCAACTGGATGAAATTGAACCCTTCGAGGCTTGCAGCCACCTCCTCTGGAGAAAGGTTCATCAGGACGCCAGCGCGTTTGATGCGCGTCGCCGTATTCGTTGCCTCGACCTGACGGGCCAGTGCAAAAACCCGTGCTGCATCGGTGAACAGGCGGACTCCATACTTCTTGAGGTCGATGCTTCCCGGATGCTCGGGATCGTCGCTGGTCACAAAGTCACGTATCCTGCCCAGCGGTGGCGACACGCTGAGTGCGTTCTGCGCCAGCATGCGCAGGAACAGCGGATTGCCGCTAGTCTGCCGGAACAGTGACAGACGCATCCTGTGCGCCAGATTGAAGCGTCCGTAGAGCGGTCGAAAATCGAAGAAAATCGTGGCGTTGAGCAAAGCCTGCGGTTCCGGTGTGCGTACCCACTGGGCGAATCTTTCCTCCCACTCCTCGAGCGTCAGGCACAGGCTGGGGTTGCTGGCCATGATGTTGCCCTTGCATAGCGGAAAACCGCAGGTGTCCAGGTCAGCATTGACGTCGCGAGCGAAATCGAGAAAACGCAACTGTGTCTGCTCGCGATCCATGATGTCGGTACAGATATAGACGATGCCGTTGTCCTGATCGGAAATGAAGGTCTGTTCGTCACGCCCCTCCGATCCGAACGACAGCCACGCCCAGTCAATGCCATAGAGGTCATGCCGCTCCAGATTCATTTCGATGATGCGGCGAGTCACGGTATCGTTGAGGGTCGAGATGAACTGCGTGATCTCCTGCCCGCCGACCCCTTCGGCAAGCATTGTCAGCGACAATTGTCGGATATCCTCACGGGCATGCTGCAGCACATCGAGACTGCTCGCCGCGTCGATCGCGTGCCGGATCTGCCGCAGTCCGGCACCCTGCAGTTTGAATAGATCACGCTCTGAAACCACGCCTCTGAGTCGTCCGCCTTCGTCCACCGCCAGCACATGGCGGATGCCGTGCATGGCCATGGCCAATGCCGCATCGTGGGCGTTGGCCGCCAGCGGCAAGGTCTGTGGAGTGACCGACATGACCGAGGAGATCGGTTGCTCCAGCGAGGTACCCGGCAAGACAATCCGCTTCAGCACATCGGAAAGCGTAAAGATGCCCACCGGTTGATCACCATCATCAACGACCACCATCGAACCCAGGTGGCGATCAGCCATCAAGGCAACAACCTGGCGAATCGACGTATCCGGTGCCACCGATACCGGTTCCCGCTTGACAATCATTGCAAGCGGCGAATTCATGGTCTTCTGCTCGGCGGCGCGTTGTGCAAACTGCAGTTGCAACTGCTGCTGCGACTGCCTGAGCAGGCCGGCGATGTACTGGCTGCAGAAGAGGTTGAAAACGGTACTCTTCTGGGTCAGGGTAAAGAAGTCGTCGGCCGGCAATTCGTAGCAAAAAACCTCTTCGCGTGCCACGTAGGCACTCGAAGTCGGTCGCTGCGCCATCAGCGCCGAAATCGCGAAAATCTGCCCCGGACCGAGCGTGTTTGGCGCAGGCTCGACATTGCTACTGGCCGCGCCACTGGCCCGGACTTGCACCTTGCCATGCTGCAGAATGTAGAGGGTACGCGCAACCCCCATCTCGCTCGAAAGGATCCGCGCACCCTTGGGGTAATGGGCCAGCCGGACATGTTCTGTGAGAAAGCGCAGCGCCTCCGCCTCCATTCTATCAAAGGGCGGATGGGCCTGCAGGAACTGGAGGCAGGCCGCAACCAGCATCTCCGTTGCACTGTTGCTCATACCCGCTCCTCGATCACAACAATTCAACAGGCCGGCACCTCCTGGCGCCGGCCTGGAAGCCTGCTTTACGACCGGGCGCTCAAGCGCGGCGCCAAGTCAGCTGTGGGTGTCCGTCTGTCTCGATCAACCGCGGAGTTGCTCCAAAATCGCCGGGTTCTCGAGCGTCGAGACATCCTGCGCGGTCGTTTCGCCTCTGGCGAGAGAGCGCAGCAGACGACGCATGATCTTGCCTGAACGTGTTTTTGGCAGGTTTTCGCCGAAGCGCAGATCCTTCGGCTTGGCAATCGGACCGATCTCGCGGCCGACGTGGTCCTGCAACTCCTTGACCATCTTCCTCGCCGCTTCGCCGGTCGGCCGCGCGCCCTTCAGCACCACAAAGGCACAGATCGCTTCGCCGGTCAGATCATCAGGGCGACCGACCACAGCCGCTTCCGCCACCATCGGGTGCGAGACCAGGGCAGACTCGATCTCCATGGTCCCCATGCGGTGACCGGAAACATTCAGCACATCGTCGATACGACCGGTGATCGTGAAATAGCCAGTGTTGATATCGCGGATCGAACCGTCACCAGCGAGGTAGAGCTTGCCGGCGAAATCATCGGGGTAATACGATTTCTTGAAACGCTCAGGATCACCCCAGATGTTGCGAATCATTGCCGGCCAGGGCCTTTTCACGACCAGCAGCCCCCCCTTGCCCCAGTCGAGTTCGGTCCCGGTTTCGTCGACGACGGCCGCCTCGATCCCCGGGAAGGGCAAGGTGCAGGAACCCGGCACCAACGGAGTCGCACCCGGCAGCGGCGTAATCATGTGGCCACCGGTCTCTGTTTGCCAGAAGGTGTCAACAATCGGGCAACGAGCACCGCCAACACTGTCGTAGTACCACTGCCAGGCCGCCGGGTTGATCGGTTCGCCAACGGTACCGAGCAGGCGCAGCGACGACAGGTCGTACTGGGTCGGCGCAACCGACGGATTGGTATCGGCCGCCTTGATCAGCGAGCGGATGGCGGTCGGTGCGGTGTAGAAAATGTTGACTTTGTGGTCCTGGATCATCTTCCAGAAACGGCCGGCATCCGGATAGGTCGGGATGCCTTCGAAAACCATCTCGGTGCCGCCGCAGGCCAGGGGGCCATAGGTGATATAGGTGTGGCCGGTCACCCAGCCGATGTCTGCAGTGCACCAGAAAAGATCGTTCGGCTTGAGGTCGAAGGTCCACTTCATGGTCAGAATGGCATGCAGCAGGTACCCGCCTGTCGAGTGCTGCACCCCCTTCGGCTTGCCGGTCGAACCCGAGGTATAAAGGAGGAACAAGGGGTGCTCGGCACCGACCCACTCCGGTTCGCAAACGTCGGACTGTCCGGCGATCACGTCGTGCCACCAGATGTCTCGGCCGGCAACCATATGGCAGGCACCGCCGGTACGCTGAAAGACGATCACGTCCTTGACCGACTCGCACCCACCCAGCGCAATGCCCTCGTCGACGGCCGGCTTGAGCGGGATCTTCTTGCCGCCTCGGCATTGCTCGTCGGCGGTAATCACCGCTACGGCACCGGCGTCGTTGATCCGGTCGCGTACCGACTGTGCCGAAAAACCACCGAAAACGACCGAGTGAATGGCGCCGATGCGCGCACAGGCCTGCATCGCGACGATGCCCTCAACGCCCATTGACATGTAGATCAGCACCCGGTCGCCCTTCTTGATGCCACGCGCGCGAAGCCCGTTGGCAAACTGGCTTACCCGTGACAGCAGCTCATGGTAGGTTACCCGCTTGACTTCGCCGTCATCGGATTCGAAAACGATCGCCACCTTGTCGCCGAGACCGGCCTCGATGTTGCGATCGAGGCAGTTGTACGAAACATTCAGCGTGCCATCGGCAAACCACTTGAAGAAGGGCGCATTGGAATCGTCAAGCACCTGCGTAAACGGCGTTCTCCAGGATACATGCTCGCGGGCCAGGCGGCCCCAGTAACCGGTGTAATCGCTTGCCGCCTCGGCGCACAGCGCCCGGTAGGCATCCATGCCCGAAATCGTGGCCTGCTTGACAAATTCAGCAGAGGGCTCAAAAAAATTTACGGCCTCGTTCAATGACATGTCCGGTCTCCTGTTTAGGTATTGGTAGAGAATTAAAGAAAGCGATGCTACAAGTCACGAAAAACTCGTTGTTCGCGCCCCCCGCCTAGCGAAAGGCAGATCTAGATCTTATAAGCAGCTGCTCCTCTCTCTATAAGCGGCTGCTCCTGCCTCTTGTCACGCCAAGTGGGCCAGATTAGACGCTGCCAATCTTACATACCACTTACGGCATGGCCGCAACACAACGGAAACAGGCCTTGATGCTAGAATCTCGCTTCCTCCCTCTTCATCGTGAAGCAAATGGCCTCCCTGAAACCCGCTGTTGACAAACTCGAGATGTTCATCTTCTGGAGCCGCTGGCTGCAGGCACCGCTCTATCTGGGTCTGATCATTGCTCAGGGCGCGTATGTGTATCTGTTCATGATCGAGTTGTCACACCTGATTCATAACCTCTTTTTCAGCAGCACACGGATTAGCGAGACCGAGGTGATGCTCGTCGTCCTCGGCCTGATCGACGTGGTGATGATCGCCAACCTGCTGATCATGGTGATCATCGGCGGCTACGAAACCTTTGTCTCCCGACTCGACCTCGAAGGCCACCCCGACCAGCCAGAATGGCTCTCGCACGTCAATGCCGGGGTGCTCAAGATCAAACTGTCGACGGCGATCATCGGCATCTCGTCGATCCATCTGCTGAAGACCTTCATCAACGCAGCGAATTTGAGCGAGCATACGATCATGTGGCAAGTCATGATCCATGCCCTTTTTCTGTGCTCGGCGCTGGCCATGGCCTGGGTAGACCGCATCATGACCCAGACCATCCTGCTCGGAAAGTCACCGCACGCCGCGCGGCACTGAACAGAGACCCGCCGCGGGGAAGGGCCCCGCGGGCCACCCACGAGAGAGAAGCTGAAATGACCACGATCAAGCAGGAAGATTTCATCCAGAGCATAGCCGACGCATTCCAGTACATCAGTTACTACCATCCGCTTGACTACATCAAGGCGCTCGGCGCCGCTTACGAGCGCGAGCAGAGCCCGGCCGCCAGGGATGCGATTGCCCAGATCCTGACCAACAGTCGCCTGTGTGCCGAGGGACACCGCCCGATCTGCCAGGACACGGGGATCGCGGTGATCTTCCTCAAGGTCGGCATGGACGTCAAATGGGAAACCACCCTGTCGGTCCAGGAAATGTGCGACGAGGGCGTGCGCCGCGCCTACAACCATCCGGACAACAAGCTGCGGGCCTCGGTGCTGCTCGACCCGGCCGGCGCACGCAAGAACTCGCGCGACAATACGCCCGCAGTCGTGCATTATGAGGTCGTTCCCGGACATCATCTCGAGGTCATCTGCGCCGCCAAGGGCGGTGGTTCGGAAAACAAGTCCAAGTTCTACGCGCTCAACCCCTCGGACTCGATCGTCGACTGGGTTCTCAAGACCGTACCGACGATGGGTGCCGGCTGGTGTCCACCGGGAATCCTGGGCATCGGCATTGGCGGCACACCCGAGAAGGCCATGCTGCTGGCCAAGGAATCGCTGATGGCGCCGGTCGACATGCACGAGCTAATCGCCCGTGGCGCGCGCAATCGCGTCGAGGAACTGCGCCTGGAGCTTTACGAAAAAGTCAATGCGCTGGGAATCGGCGCGCAGGGCCTCGGCGGACTGACCACTGTCCTCGATGTCAAGATCCTCGACTACCCGACGCATGCGGCCAGCCTGCCAGTGGCGATGATTCCCAATTGTGCCGCGACGCGGCACGCGCACTTCCATCTCGACGGTTCCGGGCCAGCCATTCTGATACCACCGGACCTCAGTGAGTGGCCCGAGGTCAACTGGACGCCCAATACCGAGACCTCGACGCAGGTCAACCTCGACACCCTGACACCGGCCGAGGTTGCCTCCTGGAAGCCCGGTCAAACCCTGCTCCTCAACGGCAAGATGCTGACCGGCCGCGACGCCGCCCACAAACGCATTCAGGACATGTTGGCCAAAGGCGAAAAGCTGCCGGTTGACTTCACCAACCGCGTCATTTACTACGTTGGTCCGGTTGATCCGGTTCGCGACGAGGTCGTTGGCCCGGCCGGCCCAACGACCGCCACGCGGATGGACAAATTCACCGAGATGATGCTGGCCCAGACCGGACTGATCTCGATGGTCGGCAAAGCAGAGCGTGGCCCGACCGCGATCGAAGCGATCCGGAAACACCAGTCGGCGTATCTGATGGCCGTCGGTGGGGCAGCGTACCTGGTCGCGAAAGCGATCAAGACCGCCAGGGTGGTCGGTTTCGCCGATCTCGGCATGGAAGCGATTTACGAGTTCGATGTCAGGAACATGCCGGTCACTGTCGCCGTCGATTCGACCGGGACATCGGTACACCATACGGGACCGAAGGAATGGCAGGCCAGGATCGGCAAGATTCCGGTAGCCGTTGCCTGAATTTCCGGGAGATCACGGGGTCACAGGCGGGGTGCCGGTTCCGGACCGGTTTTACGGGGAATAAAGCATGGCGATAGAGCGACCGATCGAGCGATATGGAACGACCCAGCGGTATTCAGATGTTTGCGCCCATGGGAATACCATCTATCTTGTCGAAACGCCGCAGACGCTTGACAGTAACGCTGCCACGCAAACACGCGAGGTACTGGCCGGCGTCGAAAAGCTTCTGGAACAGGCTGGGAGCGACAAGACACGCCTGCTGCTGGTCACCATTTACCTGCGCGACATCGACGATTTGATCGCCGTCAACGCAGTCTGGGACCGCTGGATTCCGCACGGGACCGCGCCGGTGAGAGTCTGCGTCGAAGCCAGGCTGGCCCATCCCGATTTCCTCATCGAAGTTGCCGTTGTTGCTGCCCGCTAGTTGCCTGGCGAACCGGCTCGCCGACAGCAGCCGGACATGCGAGCCAGCGAGCCGGGGCTTCCTGAGGCCTTCCGCGCAAGTCCCGGCCTGACCCGATGATTGGCATTTTCGATAGCGGCATCGGTGGACTCTCGGTGTTGGCCGCCATCGCGCGTGCGCTACCGCACGCCGACCTGGTTTACCTCGCCGATACGGCTCATCTTCCCTATGGTGACAAGGACGACGCCTACATCCGCAGGCGTGTGCTGACGATTGGCAACCATCTGGTCGACCGGGGCTGCGGGGTCATCGTCGTGGCCTGTAATACCGCGACCGCGGCCGCAGTCGAGGCTTTTCGTGAGACCTTTCCGAAGCTTCCCGTGGTCGGCGTCGAGCCCGGCGTCAAGCCGGCCGCAGCCATGTCACGCAGTGGTCGTATCGCCGTCCTGGCGACGCTGTCGACGGCGCGCAGCGAACGTCTGGCACAGTTGATCCGGCAACACGCGGGCAGCGTCCAGGTCGAGGTAGAGGCCTGTCCCGGCTGGGCCACCCGCGTCGAAACCCTGTCCCTCGACGACCCGGATTTCGTCGAGGAAGCGCGTGGTCATCTGACACCCTTGCTGGCGACCGGCGTCGATCAGATCGTTCTCGGTTGTACCCATTACGCTTTCCTCAGCCCGGTGCTGGAACCCATCGTTGCCCACCAGGCAACGCTGGTCGATGTCGCCGACGCCGTCGCCCGCCAGTGCGTTCGCCTGGCCGGTACCGATGCACTCGGGGGCGGCCGACTGACGCTCCTGGCCACCGCGCAGCCGGAAAAACTGCAGGCTGCCTTGCCCGTTCTCGGCCTGCGCTGGCTCGACGACCGCCTGCACAGCGCCGCCCGCCTGGTCATCGCCTGAACATGGCCCCGCCAGCTCACCGCCTAACGGCCATGACATTTCCAGCCCACCCGATCATGAAAGTCATGACTGTTTCCCTCCCCCGCAAGTGGGGAGGGGAGATTCGTGAGTCGCATACGAGACTCTCACATTAAACAACTCCCATGGATCCACTCAAGAAATCGACCGTCAGCGAGTACGCGTCCTGGATCATGGCCTTGCTGGCGATGCTGCTGGTCATCGAGGTGCACCTGTTGCCGGCGCTGATTGCCGGCTTGCTGGTGTATGAACTGGTGCATGTGCTGGCGCCGTTCTTTGCCCGCCATCTCTCGAGCACGCGCGCCAAGGCCATGGCCGTTGGTCTGGTCGTGTTGTGGGTCCTCGGCGCGGTCACTGCGGCCGTGCTCGGACTGATGGTCTTCATGAACAGCGAGGGCGGCAGTTTCGCTGCCCTGCTCGCAAAAATGGCCGAGATCATCGAGACTTCCCGCTCGACGCTGCCGAACTGGCTCGCCGACTTGCTGCCGCGAGGCGGAGAGGCCATCCGCGAACGAGCCGGCCACTGGCTACGCGAACATTCGGCCGAATTGCAGATGATAGGCAAGGAGACCGGCCGCCTGCTCGCACACTTGCTGATCGGCATGGTCATCGGCGGCATGGTGTCCTTATCCGAGGCGGACACCGGCGAAAACATGGGGCCGCTGGCACGCGCGCTGGCCGAGCGGGTTTTTCGCCTCGGCGAAGCCTTCCGCCGGATTGTCTTCGCGCAGGTCCGGATCTCGGCGCTCAACACCGCCTTCACCACGCTCTACCTCGTCGTTGTGCTACCGCTCTTTGGCGTTCACCTGCCGCTCACCAAGACCATGATCGTCGTCACCTTCATGGCCGGCCTGCTGCCGGTCGTCGGCAACCTGATCTCCAATACCGTGATCTTCATCGTCAGCCTGGCACACTCACCCGGCGTGGCGATCTCGTCACTGGCCTTCCTGGTATTGGTCCACAAGCTCGAGTATTTTCTCAACGCGCGTATCGTCGGTGCCCAGATCCGGGCCAAGGCCTGGGAACTGCTGACCGCGATGCTGATCATGGAGAGCAGCTTCGGCCTCGCCGGTCTGGTGGCCGCGCCGATCTGTTACGCCTGGCTCAAGGACGAGCTGTCGAGTCGGGAACTGATCTGAGACGCCAGGCGAGGTGCTGGCCAGCACGGCAAGGACTTTGCCGTCTTCATCGCGGAAGTACGTAACGCGATGTGCAACTTTTAATGAGAGTGGTCCGAGATGGACATTGAACTCCATACCCCCTGACGCAAGAACATGGCGGACTCGCGCCCCCCAGCCCTGGTGGCTCTCATCGTCTCGGTGCGTCGCCGTGTCGAGACCGTCATCGGACAGCTGGCGGAACGTTTCTCCGCCGAACGGATCGGCGCACGCAAACTCTGGCAGTGGGTAACTCGTCTCTACCGGAAAGTCGCCGCCCATACCTTGTGCGTCCTGATCAACCCGTCCTTGGGGCGACCCTTGCCGGATTTCGAAGGGCTGGTCACGGAGTAAAAGTTGCACATCGCGTAGTCATACCAATGCCCGGTAGAAGGATTGAAGACGGGAGCAGAAACCGCGCTCGATACCGCGCCCAAGGCAGGCAGACCCCAGCCAGTAATTTCTCTGCAAATCTCATGTGAGCAACGCCGAAGCACTGCACCCACCCGACGAACTGGACGCGCGCCCTATCGGAGGGCATCCGAACACAGCCCTTTCTGTCCGCTGTGAATTGCCCACCGGGCCACCGGGACCCGCTCCCGCAATCTTTGCAGACCTTCCCCGGATTCGACCACCAATACCACCGAGCGACCCTGCCGCAATATCTGCTGCAGGCGACTTGGCCATTGCCCGACCGGAAATCCCATTCGGGCACCGCGACGGGTCGGCCGCATGGTTTTCAGTTCAAGTCCGGCAGCCGGAGCATCGGTCTTGCGGACAGCGTAGAACTCGCAGAACGCACCGACCTGCATGAAGACCACGTCATCGGGAAACTGCTCCCGGAAATGACGATACTGCTGCGCCACCCGATGGAAATCCCGGCGCCGCTTGCGGCGCACCCGTGTGCGCATGGTCAGGGGATCAAGAGCCAGGTACTCGGCGAGGAAAGGGAAGCGCCGCCATAGTGAGCGGCACAGCCGCCGAGCACTGGCCTTGCCGAAATGCCCGAGGTAGGACGCCACCGTCGCGGCGAGCGCGTCAACCGCTTCGGCATCGAATGAATACCGCGTGGCCATCTGACCCACTTTCACCAGTCGCCGCTCGAAGTGGTGCAGCCTTTCCTTGCAATTACCCAGCACGCGCCGCCTGACCAGCCGGTAATCGCCACGCACGATGTAGCCGAGGAAATCGACGCCGTCGCTGACCGGCCGCAGCCGTTCGCGGCCGTCGTTCAGTTCCAGCCGCAGCCGCTCACGCAGAAAGCCGCGGATGCGTTCCCGCCAGTCGAGAAGCTGTTGGCGACTTTCGGCGAGCAGCACGAAATCGTCGCAATAGCGCAGGTAATGGCGGCACTTGAGTTCGTGTTTCACGAACTGGTCGAGCCCGTTGAGGTAGACATTGGCGAAGAACTGGCTGTTCAGGTTGCCGATCGGCAGTCCCTTGCCTGGCCCGCTACCGAAAAGCGTCTTGTGGGCGGGAATGCGAGACAGGGTTTTCGCATCCCCCTTGAGAACATAATCGCGAGTGCAGTCGTGGAAGACCAACAGCCGGGTCAGCCAGCGCGCGTCGTCATTCGCAATGCGCGGTGCCAGCAGATCGAACAGCACCTGCTTGTCGATGCTCATGAAGTAATTGCGGATATCGAGCTGCAGGTACCACGCCGGGCGGGTGCCATTGGCCGTCACCCGGCGGAGGAAGGTCTGCAGGCGGTCCACGCCGGCATGTACGCCTTTTCCCTTGCGGCAGGCGTAGGAGTCGTGGATGAACAGCGGCTCCCAGATGCTTTCCAGGTGCTCGACCAAAACGTGATGCACCACGCGGTCGCGGAAATCGGCGGCAAAGACTTCCCGCAGTTTGGGTTTCCTGACAAAAAAACAGACAGAACGCGACGGGGAATACGAACGATCTTCCAACGCCGTCTGCAGTTCCCGCAGGTTCAATTCCTGCCGGGCCTCAAACTTCAGTGCGTTGGCGGTGTGGCGTTTGTTGCGCCGGCAGGCAAGATACTGCCGGTAGAGATTATCGTACGAGAACAGCACAGGGCATCATCCTCCGGGGCGAACCGCCCAGGCAAACAACTCATTGTTCTGGTGGTTGTTGTTCTGGTTGCCATTGTTGGTGTTGAAGTTCCAGGCGTTGCTGGCCGGATCGGGCGCGTACGCCGTACCGGACCAGTAATCGTCGGACTGCACCTTGCCCACCCACTTCCCCCGCCGGCCAGACACCGCAGTGGCGGGGCCACCGGTTGGGAATCCCTCGCGGGTATCCCGCCCTGAATCGACATGCCTGCGGACCCTGAGGGGCCAACAGGCGGGATGGGCGCACGATGATGTTTCTTGGCACGCTCGCCGCGCCCACGGGCGCGGCGATTCTGGCCCCTACGCATTCGAGCAACACGCGAGTTCACCGCTTTTCCGTACTCTTGATCCAGCCTTCGTTCTGTCTGCAAACCGACGACACCTGCTCCACCATATGGGCATAGGCCTTGAAACCCTTGAACGCGCGAACTTCCATCGCCAGGCGCATGGTCAGCAGCAGCGAGTCGAGCCGCTCGCGCAGGACCAGCAGCTCGGGCAGCCGTTCCCGCGCGCCGTTGGCGCGCACCACCTGCTCCAGCACGCGGCGGCTGCCGTTGCGCAGTTCGCTGCCGAGCGTGTATTTGTGATAGCGCGAAAACCCGACCACCAGCTTCTCGAAACCCACCGCCACGTCGAGCGCTGCCTTGTAGATCGGGAGATGTTCGTAACGTGCCATGCCGACTTACCGATGTAACCATTTGACATTGGATCAACGCCGCAGGGGGCGACCGCCCCCTGCACCCCCGCAAGGATCGAAGCCTACGAAGCGCCCAAGGGCCGACGCCGCCGCCCCAGCGCCAAGCCGGCCCATCCCGCCCCGAGGAGGGCAAGCGACATCGGCTCCGGCACCGCCCCAGCGGCGGCGACATCGCCGGGGCGAACCGCCCAGGCAAACAACTCATAGCCCTGGTGGAAGCTGCCCTGGATGCCATAGTAGGCGCCGAAGAGCCAGGCGAGGCTGGCCGGAACGGGCGCGTACGCCGTACCGGACCAGTAAACGTCGGACTGCAGATTGTCGAAGGGAGCAGTGTGGGCAAGGCCCCAGCCGGCCTGCTCGACGCACGACGTCGGGTTCCCATTATCCGGTGTGCAGTACCCCAGATTGCCGAGGTTGACGTAGTACATGTAGGCCATTTCGGAGTTTTGGCTGGTATTGCCGTAGCCCACATCCGTTGTCCCGTTGTTGCTGAAACCGTAATCGAAAACGGCGCCCACCGGGCCCACCGTCGGCAGACGCCAGTCGGTCCAGGTGACGCTGCGCACGCTGTCGAAGTAGCTGAGACCGGCGGCCCAGGCGTTGGCCGCAGTCCAGTTCATCAGGCCATCCGCGTCGTAACCACTAGTCTTCGCGTAGTTGGCATCCTTGAGCCAGGTAATGTTGAGTACATCGTCGTAAATCAAGCCGCCGCCGCGGTCCCACAAAGTTGCCTGCGCTGCACCGCTGGCCAGCAGGCCAATCCCCGCGAGAATCGCGGCCATTTTCTTCATTCCGAACATGATTTTCTCCCTGAATCAGGTTAACAATTGGTTGCCGTAGAATATAAGCAAGAATCATGCCATAAAGCGCAACCCATTGATTTTCAAGGCAAGGCAAGGCAAGGCAGCAAGTGTAAAATTTTCCGACACTTTGGCGCCATCGGCAGGCGACCTTGCCGCCCCCTGTCGGAGGACCGCCTATCCGCTCCCCGCGCCGCCGGATGACGCATGCTGACGGATTGCCGGCATGAGCACGCTTCTCGGGCGGGCCTCGCTGGTCGGGCGGGTGTTGAGGATTGCTTTCGCCAGGCGTAGGGAGTGGCCGATCAGAGAAGCTCACAACGCGCATGACCTTACACCTGTTACGCGATGTGCAACTTTGACTCCGTGACCAGCCCTTCGAAATCCAGCAGTGGTCGCCCCAAGGACGGGTTGATCAGGACGCACAAGGTATGGGCAGCGATTTTCCGGTAGAGACGAGTCACCCACTGCCAGAGTTGGCGTGCGCCGATCCATTCGGCGGAGAAACGTTCCGCCAGCTGTCCGATGACGGTCTCGACACGGCGGCGCACCAAGACGAGGAGAGCCACCAGGGATGGAGGGCGCGAGTCCGCCCTGTTCTTGCGCAAGGGGGGATGGGGCTCAATGTCCATCTCGGACCACTCCTCGGTCAGGAGAGGACGGATGAACCCCTTGTCGCTGAGCAACGCTCCGCGAATGCGCTCCAAGAGGGCGTCACGCTCATCGACGTTGGCCGCCGTCAGTGCCACGCCCGCTATGACGCCGTCCACCGTGGTGAGCACGAGGCCAGGGAAGCCAAAGTCATCCTCCTCTTTAGCGGCGCAGAAGCCCCCATCCGCTTCGCCCCGAAAGGGAGTATGGTGATTCACCCGCTTGGGAGGACACACGGGGATCGGGAATCCCTCCACGAGATGCCCTTGCGCTCCCCCAGCCTCCTGGCCCAGTGCCGATGCAGAAGGGCTTTGACGTGACCGAGGTTGGCCAGTTGTCGGACAAAGGTCGAACGGTCGCCCAGAGGGGGAAACCCTGTGGCCCCATGCCGGCGGAAGGACTCCCAAACGGCCTTGTCGCTGCGGTAGCCGAGGACGCTGCCGATGAACGCCATCGTCAGGGCCTCAGCATCCGACAATTTTGGCGGGAACCCTCGCTTGCGCGGGTTCCCGCCCGGAATACCGCTTGCAGGGCTCCACAAACATGGCCATAAACGACAACCAGGAAGGTTTCGAGGGGCATGGCCAACTCCGGTTTGTGAAAACCGGTAGGGCAGGACAAGCTCAGTAAAAGTTGCACATCGCGTTACGTATAACTGGCGAACGTCCGCATGTCGCTGCGCAGGAAATCGGCAACTGGCCAGTCCTCTCAGAAATACCGCCACCAGACGTAAACGTTGCAGATCGCGACATGGATCAGCATCAGCGGAAAGGCGATCCTGGTGTAGGTCATGAAGCGAAACGGAATGCCGTTGCGCTCGGCGATGCCGGCGACGGTCAGGTTGGCGCTGGCGCCGATCAGCGTGCCGTTGCCGCCGAGACAGGCCCCCAGAGAAAGGCACCACCAGAGCGGCATCAGCGCGTCCGCGCCGCCGAATGCAGGCGCCATCGACTTGATCAGGGGAATCATCGTGGCCACGAAGGGGATATTGTCGACAATCGCCGACAGGAACGCCGATGACCAGAGGATGCTGTAGCCCGTGACCTTGAAATCGCCGCCAGTCGCTGCGAGCAACTGGTCGGCGAGCAGGCGTAGCAGACCGGCATGCTCGACACCGGCAATCACGATGAACAACCCGACGAAGAAAAAGATCGTGATCCACTCGATCTCGTTGTATACCTTGACGACATTCTCCGACTGGTGCTCGGCCGACTTGCCGAGGTTGTCGAGCATCAACAGCAGCGCCGCCCCCGCCATGCCGATGGTGCCCGATTCCAGCCCCAGCGACCGCGCCATGACGAAAGCCACGATCACCAGGGCCAGCACCAGCGAGGCCCGCTTCAGCAGTCGTGAATCGGTGATCGCCTCGCTTTCGTCGAAGGCCATGACTCGCGCGCGCAGTTCGGCCGTTGAGGCCATGCTGCGTCCCCAGATGAGGTGAATCGAGATGACATGCACGACGAGGATCACAGCGATTACCGGCGAGAGGTGAATCACGAAGTCGTTGAACGACAAACCGACCTGGCCGCCGATCAGGATATTCGGTGGGTCGCCGATCAGCGTCGCCGTACCCCCGATGTTCGACGCCAGGATCTGCGAGAACAGGAAGGGATAGGGATTGACTTTCAGCGCTTCGGTGATGACCAGCGTCACCGGAACGACGAGGAGCACGGTGGTGACGTTGTCGAGCAGCGCGGAAACGACGGCGGTGACCACGGCCAGCATGGCGAGAATGCCGGCCGGGTTGGCCTTCACCAGTTTTGCCGACCAGATCGCCAGATACTCGAAAACACCCGACTTGCGGGTAATCGAGACGATGACCATCATCCCGACGAGCAGGCCGATCGTGTTGAAATCGACGCCGGAGACCGCCTGCTCCTGCGTCAGCAGACCGAACATGACCATCAGCATGGCCCCGAGCAGCGCGATGATCGAGCGGTTCAGCCGCTCGCTGATGATCACGCCATAGGTGACGATCATCACCACGGTCGCCAGCCACAGGGGATTGAGGCCCAACAGGACCCCGGAAGCAGCAGCATGCATTACTTGACCCTCCCGATGCGGGCGAGAACATCCCACACCGAAACGATGCCGAGCAGTTTCCCGTTCTCGACGACGGGCAGGACGTTGCGCTGCCGGTAGAGGAAAAGCAGTGCATTCATCAACGGAGTGTCCAGTGAAAGCACCGGCTCCTCTCCATCAAGATACTTGCTGACCGGGTCATTGGCGGCGGCCGCCATTCGTTCCTGCAAGTCGGTCAGCGAGTCCCGGATGAAGCCGACTTGCAGGAGGCGTGCCAAGGGTTGCTGGTCGGTATCGTGCGACAGAACCCGCGGCATGGCCAGTGCGACCAGCCGGCTGCGTGGCAATATGCCGACGTAGCGGCCATCCGTATCAACCACCGGCAGCGCCGGCAAGCGCTCCCGGACCATCGTCTGCAGGGCAACCGATACCGAGTCGGTCGGCTTGAGCACGGCCGGCGGATCCGACATGATCGACCGGCACAAGGATTCTTGATCGTGTTTCATGAAGCTCCTCTGGAGTCACCGCGAAGGCCGCGAATGCTCTTCGGAGTATTCCGGAGAGGCGAAAAATTCGACGGCTGTCCGGAGTATGCCGAATCGTGCGAGCCGCTGTCAATCGCCAAGCTGCCGCCGACAAGTCCCTGTTTTTTCTGGAGTGACGGTCCCGCGACGGAATTTTCGCACTTTCCCGGAAGACCGCGGAAAGTCTCCCGTTTTGCCCATGAAAAGCGATGAAACATGACTTTTACATGAATTGTGGAGCCTGCCCTCCAGCTTCAACCCCGTTGTGACCGCAAGGCTTCCGAGGATTCCTCGGAAGGTGGTCAGGGTTTTGCTGCACGCAGCGCGCGATCGCGGCATCTGGAAGGACATCCAGAAGGAGCACCCCGGAGTACCCGGGCGGTCAAGGAAGCGCTTGTCTGATCGGCCGTGAAGCCGACACTTGCCTGGTAGGGTCTCCCGGCCACACGAACGAATTGGTCATGGAACCGGTCCACCGTGTCGAGTGGCGGGAATCAATCGCCCGTTCGACTGCCAACCGCCGATTCACTCACAAACGGTGACGGCCAGCGGAGCCATCTCCTTATAGAGCAGCCCGAGCGGCGGCTTGCGGGAGACGGCGATGATCCGGGTACCCGGCGGATAGATCAGATGATAGGCAAGAAACATGTGCGCCTCCTCGCTGCCGAGCAGCAGTTCGCGCAAAGCGGCATAGCCGGGATGGCCCAGAACCTCGACTTCGTCGTAGTGGTGACGGTTGAGCCGTATGGAGCGCCGATGGAACTCGATTTCGGGATGGTTCTCGCCAAGCAGTTCGTGCATCAAGCGATAGCGAATCTCCGGCAGGACGATTACTCCAACGCTATCGGCACCCACCAGCCACTCGACGGCCCTGGCTTCTCCGACCGGGTCCGGTTCGTGGTCGCCAAATGCCTGGCACCAGCGCGGAAAGTACGCCGAGTAACGACGAATGATCTTTTCCATCACCGGATGCCGCTAGCGGCCGCTGGTGGCGCGGTCGATCAGATGACTCACCACGTCGGTATCCGAGACGAAGCCCTGCAACTCGTTGTTGTCGATGACCAGCACGCTCTTGACCGAGTATTGGACCATCAAGCGCGCCAGATAGCGGATCTCGAGGTGCTGCGAAACCTGCAGCGCCGGCTTCTGGGCGATGTCATAGACATTGAGGAGGTCGATGTCGCCGTCCTCGGCAATCACCGCCCGGGCGACATCGCGGTAGGCAATCAGACCGTAGGCATCGCCCGAATGGCGTTTCTCGACCACCAGCGACTTGACGCCGCGTTCCTTCATCATCAGCAGCGCCTCCCGGACAGTGGCCAGCGGACTGATGGTGACGATTTTCTTCTTCATGATTCCGGCAACCAGCATGACAAACACTCCTTCAGTCAATGATCTTGATCAGCAAGCGGGCAGGCCCATATCCGCATGCGCTCACAGTTCCTCCTCGACTTCGCGCCGGAAAGCCTGCATTTGCGCCAGGCCGATGCCGACCACGCTGCCCAGCGGCAACGAAAAAGCCAATCCTCCCCCCGGCAGGTCCATCTTCATCTGCATCTTGACCGTTCTCAGAATGCGCATCGCGAGCTGCTTCTCGACCACACACAGCAGCAACGACTCCTTGCGCTCCAGACCCAGCCCGAGGAAGGTCTTGCGCTCGTTGTGCCGCAGGCCCTTGCCCTTGAGGATGGTGATGCCGGTCGCACCGGCCTCCTTGAGAATTTCGACCGCCCGGTTCTCGTCTTCATCCGGAACGATCAGCAGCACAGCAGAGAATTTCATGGACCGATCTCCTTGACAGGTTTCCTCGATCGCAGCCACCAGTTGGCCAGCATGCCATAGGACATGACGATGATCATCGGCAGCAGCGAGGCGAAAGCAATCAGGCCGAAACCGTCGATCATCGGGTCGCGACCCGGCGTTCGCTCGGCCAGCCCGACACCGAGTGCGGTCACCAGCGGCACGGTCACCGTCGAGGTGGTCACGCCACCGCAGTCATAGGCGATCGGCACGATGAAGTCGGGGGCAAATCTGGTCATCGCCAGCACCAGCAAATAGCCGGGAATCAGCCAGTAGGCGATGTTCGTGCCGTCGATGATGCGTGCGCAGCCGATGACGATGCCGATGCCCACCCCCACCGAGACCAGAAAGCGTAGCCAGAACCCCTTGAGCTGCCCGAGGCTGACCTCATCGGCCTTGATCGACAGTGCGATCAGCGCCGGCTCGGCCATGGTCGTTGCAAAACCGATCAGGAAGCCGTAGAGGTAGACCGCCCACATCGGTACGCCGTCGCGCATCAGACCACGGGTCATCTCGTCGCCCAACGGAAAGAGACCGACCTGCAGCCCCTCGTCGAACATGAACAGGCCGACAGCCACCAGCACCATGCCGACCGCCAGGCCCCTGGGATCGGCCAGCGGGCGACGCAGGATGACGAAACTCGAGAACAGCACGACGGCGATGATCGGCAGCAGGTTCCTGACCATGATCCCGAAATCGATCAGCATTTCGAGCGCCGCATACTGATGCTGATCGTCGCTCGGCATCATCACCACCGACGTGCCGGCCGCTGCGGGAACAAAGAACAGGATGCCGTAGAGCTGAATGATGATCATCGGCGCCAGCGCACCGAAAGCGATCAGACCAAAACCGTCGAGCAGCGGATTGCGTCCGCGGATGCTGGTCGCCAGACCCACCCCAAGCGCGGTCAGCAGCGGTGCGGTGACCGTCGAGGCGACGACGCCGCCGGAATCGAAGGCCAGGCCGACCAATTGCGGCGGCGAGAAAACGGTCAGCACGATGACCAGCAGATAACCCGGAATCAGGTAGTTGCCGATCGAGTGGCCGAGGACGATGCGCCAGACACCGACCACTACCGCGATGCCCACACCGAGCGCCGCCACCATGCGCAGCGTCAGCGCGCCCATGCTGCCTCCCGAGACCGCCTCCGCCTTGTAGGCGACGGCCATCAGCGCCGGTTCGGCGGCCACCGAGGCAAAACTGACGAAGAAGGCAAAGAAGACGAGCCAGAGAAACGAGCCGCGCCGGGCGAAATCGAAAGCCATCGTCTCGCCGGCCGGAAAGATCGCCGCGTCGAGCCCCTTGACGAAAAGCGCCAGGCCGAGAAGGACGACGGAAAAGCCACCGATCAACGCAGCCGGGTTGTCGGGCATGCGCTGGATGAAAAACACCTGGAACAGGACGACCACGATCAGTGTGGGTGCCAGGTCGCGTGCCGCCTCGTGCAGGAGCTCGCGGATGACGCGAAACAGCGAGCCGAGCCCCATCCTAACTCCGGCAACCGGCACGACGAGGCGCACAAGCCGGCATGTCCGAGAGCGCCGATCGCCAAGTCATCGGTTGCGCAACATCGAGCGGATCAGTCGTTCTGGGCATGGACCCGGATGATGCCGCAAGTTCGCCGGTGCCGCAAGTCCCTGCAAAAAAATCACTCCGACATGGCGCGCGAGCACAGTTGCTCGCGCACCGCCGGTCGTCAACCGTCGCCGGAGGACGGCAGCGCTGCCACAAGGCCGCCACAGGCATGCCATGGCGTCCCGCGCGACCGGTTCCCGATTGACGGTGGCAGACCGGAAAGGCCATACTCCTGTCCGCATCATCAACGGTTCTCGCGCTGCAGGCGTACGGCCCCGGATCGCGGGCCTGCGGTTGTGCTGCACTTGTCGCCGACGTCGACGATCGCAGCTGGCGTTGCTGCGCTGCCGGTCCCGCAGCCGGAACCACGTTCTGTCGTTCTTCACGGCAAGGCCTGTCCATGATCGACCGCTTCGCGCCCGTGGTCTACATTCTCGGCATCCTGATCGTCGGCTTCGGCGTGCTGATGCTGCTCCCGCTCGGCCTGTCGTGGGTGGCCGATGACGGCGCGCACAGTGCCTACGACGAGGCCGTCCTGATCACCATTGCCACCGGTGGCGCGCTGACCTTCGCCGTGCGCCACCGGCGACGCGAGATGCGTGTGCGCGAGAGCTTCCTGCTGGTCGCGCTGATCTGGTCGCTGCTGCCGGCTTTCGGCGCCCTGCCGCTGTACCTGCACATCCGCGAACTGTCCTGGACCGACGCCTACTTCGAAGCCGTTTCGGGATTGACGGCAACCGGCGCGACGGTTCTTTCCGGTCTCGACCACTTGCCACTGTCGATCAATTTCTGGCGTACCTTCATGCACTGGGTCGGCGGGCTCGGCGTCGTCGTTTTGGCGGTGGCGATCCTGCCGCTGCTCGGCTTCGGTGGCCGCAGCATGCTCAAGGCGGAAACGCCAGGCCCGATGAAGGAGAACAAGATCACACCGCGCCTGACCGAAACCGCCAAGGGCCTGTGGGTGGTGTATGTGATCCTGACGGTCGCCTGCGGCCTCAGCCTGTACCACGCCGGGATGATGCCGTGGGACGCGATGATGCACGCCTTCTCGGTCATGGGCCTCGGCGGCTTCTCGACCAAGGATGCCAGCCTCGGCCACTTCGACAGTCTCAAGATCGAAGTCGTCGTCATCTTCTTCGCGCTGCTCGCCGGCATTAACTACAGCACGCACTTCCTTGCGCTGGCGAAGAGATCGCTGCGCGTGTATCGCTTCGACGTCGAAGCGCACTATTTCCTTGGCTTCCTCGCGCTCAGCAGCCTCGGGCTGACGCTTTACCTACTACCGGACGACATCTACGGCGATTTTCTGACCACTTTCCGCTATGTCGCCTTCCACTCGGTATCGCTCGCCACCTCGCTCGGCTTCGCCACCACCGATTATGCGCAGTGGCCGCTGTTCGCACAGTTGTGGATCCTCTTCCTCGGCAGCTTTGTCGCCTGCTCGGGATCGGCCGGTGGCGGCATCAAGATGATCCGCGCGGTGATTCTCTACAAACAGGTGTTCCGCGAACTGGTGCGGGCGATGCACCCGCGCAGCCTGCAAAGCGTGCGCTTTGGGACGGGCGTCGTATCCGACCATGTGCTGCACTCGATCCTTGGCTTCTTCTTCATCTACGTCGTGTCGATCGTCGTGTTGACGCTGCTGATGATCGCCACCCGGCTCGACGTCATCACCGCCTTCTCGGCCGTCGTCGCCTGCATCAACAACACCGGTCCCGGCCTCAACCTCGTCGGCCCGGCGACGACCTATGCCGTGCTCAGCGACTTCCAGACCTGGATCTGTACTTGGGCGATGCTGCTCGGCCGGCTCGAGATCTTCACGCTGCTGGTCCTGCTGATGCCGGCTTTCTGGCGGCCTTGAGAAGGCGTGGCAAAGCGGCCCGGCGCTCTTGCTGGCCAGCGCGTAGCGCGTCGGGCGGATGCAGGGATCGATCGGCGCTGATTGGCCTGCGACCAATAGACCCATGCTGTTCAGCACGCCGATCACCCGGTCGATGCGTCCATTCTGGTTTCGCAGGATGCGGCCGGATGCTCCCAGGCACGTTCCAGGTCGGCTCTCAACGTCAGGCCAGGAGCTGGACAATCCACCGGCAACAACCTGACCTTTCCCGCGAAGCGGGCGCGACCTTCAGCCCGCCTGTGAAGCTTCCGCCGCCAGGTGGCGAAACGCCTGCGCAGTACTCAGGAAGACCTGCCCGCTGAGTTCCTTGCCGAGAAAATCACTTTGCTGCAGGCGGTCCATCACCGGGCCCTTGACTTCCGTCAGATGCAGTTTGGTCCCCTGCGCCCGCAGGCTGCGGCTGATCTCGGTCAGCGCATACAGGCCGGTGGTATCGATCAGGCTCACCGCCGACATGACCAGTACCACGTGGCAGGTGACCCGACCCTGCGTCGCTCGCGCCTTCAGCAAGCTCTCGAGGCGGTCGACGACCGCGTCGACATTGCCAAAGTACAGGTCGGCGTCGACGCGCAGCATCAACACCGCGGGCAGTGTTTCCACGTCGTGCCGTTCGACATTGCGGAAGTGCTCGCTGCCCGCGATCCTGCCGATGACGGCAATATGCGGCCGACTGGTGCGCCAGATCAGGGTGGCGAGCGATAGCACGACGCCGAGGATCACGCCCTCTTCGACGCCAAGCAGCAACACGCCGGCGACGGTGGCCAGCAGCGCTCCGGCGTCGCCGCGGTCATAGCGCCAGGAATCCCGCAGAGTCGTCAGGTCGATCATCCCGAGCACGGCCAGGATGATGGTTGCCGCCAGCGCCGGCAACGGCAGCAGCGACACCCAGGGCGTCGGCACCACCAGGATGAGCACGACCAGGGCGGCCGAAATCATGCTCGCCAGGGGCGTGTTGGCGCCGGCCGAGTAGTTCACCGCAGACCGCGAGATGCTGCCGGTGACCGGCAAGCCCCCGGATAGCGCGCTGGCCACATTGGCGGCGCCGAGGCCCAGCAGTTCGCGGTTGGTCGTGATGCGTTCACCGCGCTTCTGCGCCAAAGATTGCGCCGCCGACTGACTCGAGAGAAAGATCATGAAAGCGACCAGCACGCCGGGCACCAGCAAGGCTCGCCAGTGTTCGGCCGACACGCTCAGGGCGATTCCGGGGATCCCAGAAGGAATCTCGCCAACCGCCTTCACCCCGCCTTGCGCCAGGCCCAGAACACCGACCACGGCCGTCGCCACGACGAGAACCGCCACCGGCGCCAGTCTGGCCAGCGTCTCGGCGACGCGCGTCGACAGTCCCAAGGCACGCAGCGCCTTGGCCAGATACTGCTTCGCCGCCCACAGGGTCAGCAGCGAACTGACGCCGATGATCGCGCTCGGCAGATGGATGGCCGCTGGTGGCCCACCGAGGAGCGGCTCCATCTGGCCGCCGGTGATCAGCAAGGCCGCGCCGGTGGTGAAACCGCTCATCACCGGCCGGCTGAGAAAGCCGGCGAGGAAACCAAGGCGGAAGACGCCGCTCAGGAACAGAACCACGCCGGCGATCAGCGCCATCTGCCCCGCCAGAACGACGCTCAGCGCCGAACCGGGCGGCGCGAAAGCCGCCAGTGAAGCGCCCGTCATCAGCGAGGTGATCGCCATCGGCCCCACCGATTGAACCATGCTGCTGCCGAAAACCGCATAGGCGATCGGTGGCAGAATGCTTGCATACAGCCCGGCGACTGGCGGCAAGCCGGCGACCATGGCATAGGCCATGCCCTGGGGAATCAGCATGAGCGCGACGATGACGCCGGCAGCGAGGTCGCCGGCCAGCAGTTCACGGCGATAATGTTTCAGCCAGAATGGCATGACTACTGTCTCCCGATTGTTCACCAGGGGCGATGGAACGCGACGAACATGGTACGCGTCATGCCGCTGTCGCTCTATAGGTACTGCGTACCAACGGTGGCAAATCGGCTGCCCAGCTACTCGCCGAAGCCACCACCGCTGGCGGGCAGGCGGGCCGTACGCTCGGGCCTGGCCCGAGCGTCGTCTTCCCGGCATACCTTGCCGGCTCCGTCGGAAGCACCACCGTCTTGCGCAGAGCGTAAGTATTACCGCCCTCGCAACGACCAAGCCCCATCGTAAGTCGTGGAGGCTTCCATGTCCTGGCATTCTCTGGCAAGTCCGCTGCTCCTCGCCGTCGCTTGCGGCGCCGCCGACGCCGCTCCTGCGGCCGCCTGCCAGCGCAGCAGCCCGCCGCATACGGTGGCGCTGGTCGAACTGTTCACCTCGGAAGGCTGCAGCAGTTGCCCGCCTGCCGACCGCTGGCTGAGTACGCTGGCGACGCGCTACGGGTCCGAGCAACTCGTGCCGCTGTCGCTGCATGTCGACTATTGGAATTACCTCGGCTGGCAGGACCGCTTTGCACAGGCGCAGTTCAGCGAACGCCAGCGCCAGCTCGCACAGCGCTCGGCCAGTCCTGTGGCCTACACCCCGGAGGTGTTTGTTGGCATGCGCGAACTGCGTAGCTGGCACGATGCAGCCAGCTTCGAGCAGCGGCTGCGCCAGATCAATCGCCAGCCGGCCCGGGCAGACATCAGCCTGGCGATGCAGGGAGGCGAAACCGGAACACTCGCCGCCGAGGCCCAGTTCCGTGCGCCAGCCACCGAAAATGGCCGGAACAGCCTGCAAGGCGTGCTGGTGCTCTACGAAGACCGTCTCGAATCGAGCGTGCGCCGCGGCGAAAACCGCGGCGCGACGCTGCGCCACGACCATGTCGTGCGCTACTGGTCGCCGCCCTTCCCGCTGCGCCCCGACGGTACGCCGCAGACAGTCCGCCGCACGCTGGAGCTTGGCGCCGAATGGAACAGGACGAAATTGGGCCTCGCTGCCTTTGTCCATGACAGCCGCACGGGCGAAGTGTTGCAGGCGATCTCGCTGCCGGTCTGCGTCGCGGCAGCGAGGTGAACGAGCAGCTTGTGGGCATGCATCACCAAGATCGCCGGTTGCTCACCGTTCTTGATGGGCACGAAGCGCCTGTTGGGCCGCCCCCCCGCTTCGCCTCTGCCCCCCTCTGCTACCAGCGAATCTGGACCTCCTGGATCACTTGCGGCGTCGCACGCTGAATGGTGAACTTGATGCCCTCGACTTCGATCGTCGTGCCGGGCGCGGGAATCTCGCGCGCATACTCGAGCAGGAAGCCCGAGAGCGTGTCGTAGTCGCCCTCGCGGGGCAGCTTCAGGCCCAGTGTTTCGTTGAGCATCGCCGGGTTGGCGCGTGCGCTGACCAGGTAGTCATGGTGGCCAAGTTTCTTCAGCCATTCGGCTGGTTTTTCCTGCCGGTCGTATTCGTCCTGGATGTCCTCGACCACCTCTTCGATGATGTCCTCGATGGTGACGATCCCCTCGGCGCCGCCAAACTCGTCCATCACCACGGCCATCGCATCACCATCCTTGCGCAGTTCGACGAGCATCGCCTCGGCGCTCTTGCTGGCCGGTACATAGCGCGTCGGGCTGATGAAGGGCTCGATCGACGCGGATTCGTCGACGCCCAACAGATCCATGCTGTTCAGCACACCGATCACCCGGTCGATACGTCCATCATAGACCGGCAGGCGGACATGCGAGCACTGTACCGCCAGGCGCACCGCATCTCCGACCGTTGCTCGCTTCTCGATGGCATTCACGTCGATCAACGGCACCATCACCTTGTAGACCGTCGTTTCGGAAAAATTGAACATGCGCCGGATCATCGTCTTTTCGATCTGCTGGATGTCGCCCCCTTCCTGCGGCGGCATCTGTACCATGCTCTGGATCTGCTCGCGCAGGGTGAAGGGGTTATGCTCTTCTCTCGCGCCGGCGAGGCGCGAGAGAAGCTTTGAAAGGGTCACGAAGACGATCAGGATCGGCCAGAATACGATCGAAAAGAAGCGCAGGATGTAAATCACGTAAGGCGTGATCGTATCGGCGCGCTGCTGAAAGACGCTTTTCGGAACGATCTCGCCAAACACCCAGATCAGCGGCGCAACCAGGATGACCGCCAGCCAGCTTCCCGCCTCACCGAACAGTTCGATCATCAGCGCGGTGGCGATCGTCGAGTTGGTCACCACCGCGATATTGGTGCCGACCAGCGTCGTAGACAGCAACCATTCCGGCCGCTTTTCCAGCATTTCGAGCGCCAGACGCGCGCCACGCGAGCCTTTGGCGGCGTCGTGTCGCAGCTTCATTCGGTCGGCGCTGACGACGCCGAGTTCTGAACCCGAGAAGAAACCCTCGGCAACCAGGCAAACGATCATCAACAGGACAGTGATCCAGATCTCCATCTATGCATCCTCCCGCTTGCTGAACACCGGAGCGGGCGACCCGGCACTCGCTGGACCGCCCTCGCCGGCCGGCGGCACGACTTGTGCCGACGCGCCATGTACAAATTCGTCACCGGCATCCGTTTCCGGTCTGTCGACCACGTCGGGGAGCCGTTCAACCAGGGCGTGTGTGATGCGATTATGCTCGATCCTTTCAACGGTGAACTTCAGGCCGCAGAGATCGATCACCGCACCCACGGCCGGCAGTTCGCCAAAAGCGTCCAGCAGCACGCCAGCCAGGGTTTCGGCCTCCTCGCGCTCGATCGCGACGCCAAATTCCTGATAAAAGTCCTGATAAAAGTCTTCGACCGACATGCTGGCATCGATCAGACGGCTGCCATCAGCCAGTTCGCGCACCGGGTGTCTACTCACCGCTTCTCTGTCGGAAGGGCTGGCAATCTCGCCGAAGACGCATTCAAGCAGGTCTTCCATCGTCACCAGCCCGGTGACGCCCCCGTACTCGTCGACGATCAAGGCAAAGGACAGCTTGCGCTGGCGGAAGGTATGAAACAGCTCCACCGCCGGTTTCGATTCGGGAAAGAAGTTTGCCTGGCGCAGCAGTTTGCGAACCCCCTGCGGATCGCGCTCGAGACGGGCAAGATCAACGCCGAGGAGGTCGCGCGCGTGCAGGATGCCGACGATGCTGTCGCGGTGCCCCTTGAATACCGGATAACGGGACTGGCGGCTGGCCTTGATCTGCGCCAGCAATTCCACCACTGGCAGATCGGCCGACAGAAAATGGATGTCCGAACGCGGACGCATGAGGTCGCGCAGGGTCTTGCTGCCGAAGTCGAAGATCTTCTCGATATACTGCGCTTCCTGGCTGTCAAGGGCGCCTTCGCCGACGGCATCGTGCACTAGCGTGCGAATCATGTCCTCGGTGACCAGGTTGCCCTGCGAGCGCTGCCTGCCGACGATCAGGGTGATGAAGAAATCGGCGATGTAGCGGATCACCTCGCGCAGCGGCGTGATCAGGCGAGCGACGAGGGCGATCGGACGACACTCGGCGCTGGCGAAGGCGACGTTGTTGCGGATCGCCAGCACCTTCGGCGTGATCTCGCCAAACAGCAGCAGGATCGGCACCATTACCAGCAGGTTGATCATCTCGTTCTCGGCGCCGAACAGGTGGATGATCATCGCCGCCGAGATCACCGAGGCCGAAACATTGACGAATTCGTTGCCGATCAGTATGGTGACAATCAACCGTCGCGGTTCGCTGCGTAGGCGTTCAATCAGTTCGATGCGCGGATTCTTCGCCGTGCGCATCTGGTCGAGCTGGAACTGGCTGAGCGAGAACAGTGACGTTTCAGTGCTCGAGAAGAAACCCGAGAAACCCAGCAGGACGACAAAGACGATCAGTTCGATCCATAGGGCAGGATCCATGGTTCACACCTTCCTCCAGTAAGAGATCACAACAAGACAAGACATCATCCCCCTTTCGGCGGCCAGAGGATTGCGCAACAGGCCGGCGGCAGCCCCACTGGCACCGGTGCCGGCCAACCGGGCAGCCCATGGGCAGCCCTTCGCCAGCGGACATCCATCGGCGACGGTCACAACAGAATGGAGGGGTATCTTGGCACCGGCAAATGCTCGCGCAACGACCGCTCTTCCTGCCACGAAACGGGTGTCCGCCGACAGGCGGGAGAGGAGAAACATGCCGCTGGCAGCTTCACTGCGGCGATAGGGCAGGCGTAAAATGGGGAATTAAGGTGATTTCCTCATTTT
>NZ_JDST02000023.1:0-4514 GCF_000584975.1 Candidatus Accumulibacter cognatus
GCTACGCTGGGCAACTGGTGATGCGCGCGCCGGCGACCGAGTCCGCGGCTGCCGGCGCCGCGGAGCCTGCCGGAGAGCTTTGGCTGCCGACAGACTTCCAGGAAGTCGATGTCGAATCGCTGCAGATGATGCAACCGCGCTCGGTGGGGGTCGAACACGTCGGCCTCTTTGCCCTGACCGAGTTGGGTTTGATCGACACGCTGAACGATCTGGGGGTCAACGGGGTCCTGCGGGCGTCGCTCATCGGCAACCTGATCGGGAGAATGGGCCGGCCAGGCTCTGAACGGGCGACCTGGAACTGGCTGCAGCAGCACAGTGCGCTGGGCGAGTTGATCGACGTCGACTTCATGGCAATGTCCCACATGAGTCTCTACCGCGCTTCGGACGTGCTGATGAAGCACCGGGAGGTGATCGAAGCGCGGGTGTTCAGCCGCCTGCAAACGCTCTTTGACCTGGAAGAAACGGTCACGCTCTACGACCTGACGAACACCTATTTCGAAGGCGAGGCCATGGGCAACCAGAAGGCCAAGCACGGGCGTTCGAAGGAGAAACGCGCGGACTGCCCGTGGGTGACCCTCGGTCTGGTGCTCGGTGGCAGCGGCTTCGTGCGCCGTTCGCAGACTTTCGTCGGCAACGTCAGCGAAACGGGCACATTGGCTGGGATGCTGGCCGGACTGGCGGCTCCAGCAGGGGCACTGGTGATCATGGACGCGGGCATCGGCACTGAAGCCAACGTCGCCTGGCTGGTCGAACACGGCTATCGCTACCTGGTCGTTCGTCGTGGCGGTACACGCCAGTTCGATGAGACGCGCGCCGTGACCATCGAGACGGCCGCCGAGGAGCCACGGCCTCTCCAGAAGGAGATCAGCGAAGACGGCAAAGAACTGTGCCTGTATTGCCACTCCCCGAGTCGCCAGCGCAAGGAAGAAGCCATGCTTGAACAGTCCTCCCGGTGTTTCGAAGCGGGCTTGCAGCAGATCAAGGACGGCCTGCAAAAATCCCGTTGCGAGAAGCGCCGCGACAAGTTGCTCGAACGCGTCGGCCGACTCCAACAGAAAAGCCTCGGCGCCAGCCAGCACTATACGGTCGACCTGGTCACCGATGATTCCGGCAAGATCGTCACCGCCATCACTTGGCAGAAGGCACGGGTCGACGGCACGATGGCCACTCATCCGGGGGTCTATTGCCTGCGCACCAACGAACTGGCCTGGGGCGAAGAGCGGCTCTGGCGCACCTACACGATGCTCACCGAGCTCGAAAGCGTGTTCCGCAGTCTGAAAAGCGAACTCGGCTTGCGACCGGTCTATCACCAGAAAGAAGACCGATCGGACGGTCATCTCTTCATCACCGTGCTGGCTTACCAGTGCGTGCAGTTCCTGCGGGTCAAGCTGAAGGTCGCGGGCATCAAGGACGGTTGGGCGACCCTGCGCGAGACCCTCTCGGTGCAGCGCCGGGTGACTGCCTCCTTCCGTCAGCGCGATGGACGTACGCTGAACGTTCGCAAGGCCACCGTCGCTGAACCCGAGTTGATGGCGATCTACCGCGCGCTGGGCATCAACCCCGCACCAGGAGGGACCCGAAAACTAGTCGCCTGACCTCGACAATACGAGCTTGTTGTGCCATTAGAGATTTTTTCTGTCGCAAGTCTTTGATTCAGGAGAAGGTTATTTTCGGTATGTTAAACTCCGGTTAGGCTTTCGGATTCGTCCATCGGGATTCTCCATAGTCGTTTGCTTGGTGGCTCACGGCTTGAAGTTTCCTGATGGACTCCCTGAAATGTCAAACTTTTCCAGTCCCCCGGCAGAGCCGGGGGATTTCTCATCTTTGGTTAAGTGGCCGCTTTATTCCCAGCACTATTTCAGGTTGATGGCGTAATTCCAGTTCATTCCGTGGAACTTCCGGAGAAAACGGCCAAATTTTGATTTACGCTCACTCAGTCAGACGAAGCTATCTGCGAAAAGCCCTTGAGCCCAGGTGAACATGTTCTGATAGTTATCTCCGTTGGTCCTGGGTGCTTCGCCAAGATCCACCCGGTGCATCCCTTTGCCCTTCACCTTGCCCGCGCCATCGTAGATGTCGCCGTAGTTGAAGTTGGCCGATAGCCAGGATGCCGTTGTGGCGGTAATCGGGCTGAAGCAGGCCGAGTTGGTTGTGATGTTCTCGTCGAGTGCTTGCGTGTTCAAGGTGCGGAGGATGGCGTCGGCGCAGATCTTGGCTTCCGAGTTGGCCATGTGGCCGGATTTGGGTACGGCCTTGCCCTCACTGGCGGGTACCGCGCAGGCGTCGCCAATCACGTGTACATTGGGGTAGCCACTGATACCGTAGGTCAGCGGGTCGACCGGCACAAAACCCTGTGCGTTCAGCACCGGCCATCCGCGATTGAGGCTGCTGGCCGGGCCGATGGCGGCAGCCCTCTGGTTTGGGATGTAGTTCAGCACGCGGACGTTTGACCAGTCGCCAGCGGTGGTACGAATGCTGCGGGTCGGTGAATTCACCGCCAACACCGTGGCGTTCGGAACGTACTCTATCATTCCTTTGTAGATGAAGTTAAAGGCCTCGCCAAAGGCCAATGGCTCGGCTTGAATACTGGGGTTCGCGTCAAGAACGACGACTCTAGAAAAAACGAGTTGTCTCCTTTTCAGATAGTCGGCTACCACGCAGGCGCGCTCATAGGGGCCAGGCGGGCAGCGGTAGGGCGACTTGGGTATGGTCATGACAAAAGTGTCGCCATCTCGCATGCTCGCCAGCTGCTGCTTCAGCAAGAGGGTCTGTGCGCCGGCCTGCCAGGCATGGGGTGTGACGTTTGGATCCCAGACTCCCTCAGGTGGAGGAATGAAGTCAATGCCGGGAGAGAGTACAAGGTGGTCGTATGGCAAAGTCGTTCCGTCACCAAGACTGACGGTGCCGCCCGCGTAGTTGACCGCCGTCACACGACCCTGCGTCACAGCAATACCATATTTCTCCCGCAGCGCGTTGTAACCCAGGGTGATGCGGTCCATGGACAGCGAGCCGGTGACCACGAGGTTGGAGAGAATACAGGCGATGTGGCTGGGATTGGGGTCTACCAGGGTAACCGCAACCTGGGCGCCGCCCCACATCCTGAGGTACTTGGCGACAGTGGCGCCTCCGAAGCCACCGCCAACGACGACCACGCGCGCCGCGGTAGAGGTAGCGGCGCCAGCTCCTCGGGGCAAGGCGGCAACGGCTGACGCCGCGCCTGCCAACTGCAGGAATTGTCTTCTACTGAAGGTGTGCATCATGCTGACGTCTCCTCTCAATGGTCAGTCGTAGCGGCTGCTACACCGCTGTGTGCAGCGAGGTAGTCGGCAATGAGTTTGATCTGGGCATCGGTATAGCCACGGGCCTGGCGGTCCATGATGCCTTCGACTGGTCGGCGCTTCATTTCCAAGAGGTCTTTCTGCAGTTCGCTGGCGCTCTTGCCCGCCACTTCGTCAAACCCCGGGCCATTGCCGTTGGTGCCGTGACATTGGGCACATTGGGAGGACAGAAGCTGGCCCGGGGGTGGCGCTGCCTGCGCACCGTGGGTAGCAGCCAGCGCCATACAGTAAAGTACTAGGTAGCATGGTGAAATCGTCTTCAATGGCATTGCTTATCCCTCCAAACAATAGAACCTCTTGTCCTGTACGTTCGAGGATCGCGAGTCACCTCGGACCCTCACAAGAAAATTAAACTGTAACCCGCCGCCGCTTAACGTTAACGGTACTCTGCTCTCCTGCACTGCCCGAAATACAGCAAGTCGGCACTACGGATTTCGTTGATCGAGTCGAACGCCATATTCGAGGCATCATCATGATCATCAGGGCAAAAGATTAAGAGATTCTTAAAAGGCATCCCCTTTATCCGGAAGCGCTTATGCTTCAGGCCCTCGTACTGCTTGACCGCCGCCGTGTTCACCAGGTGCACCCGATAGCCCGCTTCCATCAGGCCGTCGACCAGCCAATACCAGTGGTAGGTGGACTCGACGGCAATCCCCTCTATCGCCTCGCGATGCGCGCAAAGCGCCTGGCAGATCTGCTCCAGATTATTCGGAAGACGTCGTTGCAGCACGGTTCGATCCATCTCATCCAGGATCACCAACACACTATTGTTGGAATGAAGGTAACTACTCAGGCGCTCTCGACCGGTCAGACAAGTTGGACCGAGGCCACGCTCGGGCAATGAATTTTTCGTTCAGTGTGGACGTGCAAGTTTGCAAGAGAACCGACGTTGATCGTGCAATGAAGAGCTTTTTCAGGCGCAGTGAGCATGGATGAACTTCCCGACCTTGAACGACTCAGTCTTGCCGAGAAGGATGATCTGATCCGAGCGCTTTGGCCTTTGCATGTGGTGGTAGGCCATTTGAGAGCTGAAGTAGAAGAACTCCAGGCGAAGGTGCTGGAACTGGAGGGGAAGCGGAGTCAAGATAGCCACAATTCGAGCAAGCCCCCGTCTTCGGATGGCTTGGCCAAGCCGCCAGCCAAACCCCATTCGCTACGCAAGTCGGGCCAGCACCC
>NZ_JDST02000024.1:0-44004 GCF_000584975.1 Candidatus Accumulibacter cognatus
CTCTTGCTCCTGTTGGGGCTGCGTCCGCAGCCGTTCGTGGGGGCAAGGCTACCACTTATCCTCCTGTCTGAATTTCCGGGGCCACCTCTCTTTTACAACTGTAGTACAGTGCCTGATTACAACTTTGCCCCCTTCCCCCCCAAACTTATCCCGAACAGACGTTAATTTACCCTGTCCAGTACCCCAAGCCTACTGTCACCCCTTGCATTTTCGTGATAATCTGTATGGAGATACAGTTCCAACAATGGAAGGCCACAGCCATGCTCAAAGTTTCACCACTTACCCCGCGACAGAGGGAAATACTCGACTTTATCCGCGATACACTGGAGAACCTTGGTGCGCCGCCGACGCGGGCCGAGATTGCCCATGCCTTTGGCTTTGCCTCGCATAATGCGGCTGAAGAACACCTCAGGGCGCTCGCCAAGAAAGGCATCATCATGCTTGAGTCGGGCTCGGCGCGAGGCATTCGGCTGGTCGAACAACTTGGACTGCCATTGATCGGCAGTGTGGCTGCCGGCAGTCCGATACTGGCCATAGAAAACATTCAACGTCGTTATACTATTGATTCCGCCCTGTTCAGCCCGCGTGCCGATTTTCTTTTGCGCGTCCGCGGCATGTCGATGCAAAACGCCGGGATTATGGATGGTGACCTACTCGCCGTGCACCGCAGCAGTGAAGCGCACCACGGCCAGATTGTCGTGGCTAGGTTGGATGACGAGGTGACGGTGAAGCGTTTCCACCAACAGGGCGACATCATCCAACTGATCGCCGAGCATCCCGATTTTGCACCGATCACCGTCAGCACGGGCGCCCGTACACTGGCCATCGAAGGCGTGGTGGTCGGCCTGATCCGCGGCGGTTAATCGATCTGAGTGCAGCCTGTTTAGGCTTCAGTCTGCTTAAGAAAATGCTGATTTGTCTGGAATTGTTCGCACTCTTTTTTTATACTGTATCGAGAGAATAGTTGACCCTTTCCTGGAGAGCCTGTTGTGATGGAGATCAATTCTACCGGTTTGCTCCCGGAGGCCTTAGTGATCGATCTCCCGGAAATTGATGCACAGCACGAAGAGATCTTTCAGCGAATTGAATCACTCAAGGGAGCGTGCTTCGGAACCGAACCGGTTCGTTTCTCTACGTTCGACAGCCTGCTTGATTATCTGGAGCACCATTTCACCACCGAAAAGCGCATTGCCCGGGAAGTCGGCATAGACTTCCTCGATCACGATGCCGTGCACCGAGAGAATCTGCAGTCGCTGCGCAAAGCCTTCGACGAAGTACGCAATGGTGCGCGCGATGTCCATTCCTTCCTGCGCTATGCCGAGTACTGGTTCGAACGCCATATCTCCGAGGAAGACAAACCCTTCGCAGCCAGCGTGCGCAGCCGCAAGGCGAGGCCTGCCAATGGCATTCCTGCCGTAGCGCCTATCATCTGAATCCCTTTTGGCCGTTCCCAGTGCGCGCCGATGATCCGGCCAGCATCCCGTCAACAGAGCCCATAGTGACCAGCAAGGGTCAAACTCGCCAGGGAAAGTCTCGCCAGGTGTTTCGCAAAGTCCGTCCATCATTCTTTTTTGCGTTCTTCCGAGCATTCTGGCAAGCTGATAACCGGAACGGCATATCCTGTCATATTTCCTCTCCCCCCTCCACGGGCCGTTAATTACCGGCCTGATCACTCCTCCATGAGCTTCCATCGACCATGAACATCACCGCCTCAGCCTCCTGGAAGGCTATCGAAGCGCACCGGCTTTCGCTCTCTCCGGTGCATCTCAGACAATTTTTTGCCAACGATCCTGGGCGTGTGGCATCACTCTCGCTGAGCTACGACGGCATCTATTACGATTTCTCGAAGCAACGCATCGATTCGACAACGCTTGCCCTGCTGGTCGCACTGGCCCACGAAGCCCGACTTGACGAATTGACGTCCCGCATGTTCAGTGGGGAAAAAATCAATGCCAGCGAAGATCGATCGGTCCTGCATGTTGCCCTGCGGCGATCGATCAGTCCCTTCCCCAGCACCGATCTAGACGTAATGCCCGAGGTTATCGCCACGCGCCAGCGGATGGCTGCCTTTGCCGACCGTATTCGCTCCGGGCAAGCACTTGGTTTCACGGGCATGCCGATCCGGCATGTCGTCAATATCGGCATCGGTGGGTCTGACCTCGGACCGAAGATGCTCGATTACGCCTTACGTTCCATCTCGCATCCGGCACTTGGCGTACATTACGTCTCTAATCTCGATGGGGCTCAACTGGCGCCGCTCCTGCAAACGCTCGACCCACGCACGACCTTGTTCCTGGTTGCCAGCAAGACTTTCACCACGCAGGAAACCATGCTCAATGCACAGACGGCACGCGACTGGCTGGTGGCCAACCTCGGCGATGCTGCTGCCGTATCCCGTCACTTTGCGGCACTGACGGCCAAACCCGAGCGTGCGGTCAAATTCGGAATCATGGCAGATGCCGTATTTCCCCTCTGGGACTGGGTAGGTGGACGTTTCTCATTGTGGTCGGCGGTTGGGCTGGCACTGATGATCGCCATTGGTCCGCACGCTTTCGCCGATCTGCTGGCGGGTGCTGAACGCATGGATGAACATTTCCGCAGCACGCCCTACGAGCGCAACCTGCCGGTGGTGATGGCTCTGATCGGCATCTGGAACACCAATTTCCTGGGTGCAACGAGCAATGCGGTGTTGCCCTATAACGAGTCGTTGAAATATTTCCCGTCGTTCCTGCAACAACTCGAAATGGAAAGCAATGGCAAGTCGGTCGGTAGCGACGGGCAGCCACTTGCCTGTGCATCGAACCCCATCGTCTGGGGTGAACTGGGCAATAATGGCCAGCATGCCTTCTTTCAGCTGCTGCACCAGGGCGGACGACTGGTACCCTGTGATTTCATCGCTGCCGTACGCTCTGACTACCCTCTCCCAGGTCATCAGGAAGCTTTGCTTGCCAACTGTTTTGCACAAAGCGCGGCCCTGGCGTTCGGCAAGACAGCCGAAGAGGCACGTAGCGAATTGCAGGGCACGATGCCGGCCACGGCGCTTGAGTCCCTCTTGCCGCACAAGGTGTTTGCCGGCAATCAGCCATCATCGACACTGCTGCTTTCCCGCCTTGATCCGCAAACACTTGGCGCGCTGATCGCACTGTACGAGCACAAGGTATTTGTACAAGGCGCCATCTGGGGGCTCAACTCTTTCGACCAGTGGGGCGTCGAGCTTGGCAAGGCCGTTGCCAGCAGCATCCTGCCGGCAATTGCCAATCCGCCCCTGGCAGAGAAGTTCGACGCATCGACGCAGGGACTGTTGGCGTTCAGCCGGCAGCATCTGGCATGAATCCGGGTCTCTCCAGCAGTGATTCAAGGTTTTCATATTAGTGACTAGTGACGAGGCATGAAATGACTATGCAGGTGATCAGCGTTCCCAGTACACCTTTCTCCGGTCAGAAGCCGGGAACATCCGGACTGCGAAAGAAAGTGACCGTATTTCGGCAAGCGCGCTATCTCGAGAATTTCGTACAAGCCATCTTCGATACCTTGTCTGGCCAGCAGGGCCAGACGCTGGTCCTTGGGGGCGATGGCCGCTATTACAACGATGTCGCCATCCAAACCATCCTGCGCATGGCTGCGGCGACCGGTTTTGGTCGCGTACTGGTGGGTCGCAACGGCATACTATCCACCCCGGCGGCCAGCGCCGTCATCCGCAAATGGCAGGCTTTTGGCGGTATCATCCTGTCGGCCAGTCACAACTCGGGCGGTCCGGACGGGGATTTCGGCATCAAGTACAACCTTGGCAATGGCGGACCCGCCAACGAAAGTTTTACCGATGCCGTTTATTTGCGCACCCAGGAAATCAGGGCCTATGATACCGTCGAGTCCCCGGATATCGACCTGAGCAAGGTTGGCGAGACGTGCATCGGTGACATGGTCGTCAGCATCATCGATCCGGTAGCCGACTACGCTGAACTCCTCGAATCCCTGTTCGACTTCGATCGCATTGCTCGTCTGCTGGCTCGCCCGGACTTTCGCATGCGTTTCGACGCCATGCACGCAGTGACTGGCCCCTATGCGCTTGAAATTCTCGAGAATCGTCTAGGTGCCCCCCCCGGTACGGTAGTCAACTGCATACCGCTACCCGATTTCGCAGGTGGCCACCCCGACCCTAACCCGGTATATGCTGCTGATCTGGTCGCGGCACTAGCCGACAGCCGTTCGGGCCTATCCTTTGGCGCAGCCTCTGATGGGGACGGCGACCGCAATATGATCGTCGGCCGGAATTTCGTGGTGAGTCCAAGCGATAGTCTGGCCGTTCTCGCCGCCAACCATGCGCTGGTTCCGGCTTACGCCAGCGGCCTGGCGGGTGTCGCACGCTCAATGCCGACGAGTTGTGCCGTCGACCGCGTCGCCGAGGCTCTCGGAATTCCTTGCTATGAAACACCGACCGGCTGGAAGTACTTCGGGTCACTGCTGGATGCTGGCCGGTGCACCCTGTGCGGCGAAGAGAGCGCGGGTACCGGCTCCAATCATGTGCGCGAGAAGGATGGCCTGTGGGCGGTACTCTACTGGCTCAACATTCTGGCCGTGCGCGACCTGCCTGCCGACGTGATTGTTCGTGAACACTGGCGACGCTTTGGGCGCAATGTCTACTCCCGCCACGATTACGAAGGCATCGAGATTGCACAAGGTGATCGCCTGATGAATGATTTGCGGGCTCGTCTCTCGCAACTACCGGGTTCGGAGTACGGAGGCCTACGCATCGCGACGGCCGATGATTTCGCCTATGTCGATCCAGTGGATGGCTCACGTTCTGAGCGTCAGGGTATCCGCATCCTGCTAGATGATGGTTCGCGGGCAGTATTTCGTTTGTCGGGTACAGGTACCGAGGGAGCCACCTTGCGCGTCTATCTCGAACGTTTTATCGCCGACCCCGGCCAACACGAAATTCCCACACAGGAAGCATTGGCGCCACTGGTTGGCTTGGCCGATGCGGTGGCACGGATTGCCGCGATCACGGGCAGAAAAGTGCCGAATGTGATCAGTTAGTTCATGTGAAAGTCGAGTCAGCGACTCACGAATCTCCCCTCCCCATGCAGAGGAGGGTTTGGAAAGAAGGAAACGGTCACGACTTTCATGATTGTGGGTGTACCCGGAAAAGTCATGACCGTTAGGACCGGCTACGCAACAAAGAATGGGTGACGAGCGCCACCTGATGCGATGAATCAATTTCAGAAGGGGATAGCAAAATGGTTGATAGAAAGACATTCCAGTTGCCGCGCAAGGCGATTGCCCTGGTCCTTGCTGGCGGACGCGGCAGCCGGTTGCACGAACTGACGGATCGCCGCGCCAAGCCGGCGGTCCACTTCGGGGGCAAGTTCCGGATTATTGACTTCGCCTTGTCCAACTGCGTCAACTCGCAGATCAGGCGAATTGGCGTGGTCACCCAATACAAGTCACACAGCCTCTTGCGCCACCTGCAGCGCGGCTGGAACTTCCTGCATGGTGAGGTTAACGAGTTCGTCGACCTGCTTCCGGCACAACAGCGTATCGACGAAGAGTCCTGGTATCGGGGGACGGCCGACGCCGTATACCAGAACATCGACATTCTCGAGACCTATCGGCCCAAACCAGAGTTCGTCGTGATCCTGGCGGGCGACCATGTTTACAAAATGAACTACGCCGTGATGCTGGTTGACCACGTCGAGAGCGGTGCCGAATGTACGGTGGCCTGTATCGAAGTCCCGCGTCACGAAGCCAGTGGCTTCGGAGTCATGGACGTCGATGAAAACGGCATGATCACCGATTTCATCGAAAAACCTGCCGACCCACCGGCGATGCCGGGCAAGCCAAATATGTCGTTGTGTAGCATGGGGGTTTACGTATTCAACGCACAATACCTGTATGCCGAGCTGGCGCGCGACATCAACGATCCAGCCTCTGATCACGATTTCGGGAAGAACATCATTCCGCATGCCGTAAAAAACCGCGTGGCCGCAGCGCACTCCTTCTCACGCAGTTGCATCGTCGCACCGGACGAGCAGTTCAGAGAGTATTATTGGCGTGACGCAGGAACGATTGATTCCTACTGGGATGCGAATATCGATCTGACGGCGACGGTACCGGCACTAAATCTCTACGACCGCAACTGGCCAGTGTGGACTTACCAACAACAATTCCCCCCCGCCAAGTTCGTGCATAACCATCTCGACCGGCGCGGTAATGCCATCGAGTCTTCGGTCTCCAGCGGCTGTATCGTTTCCGGGGAAGTCAACAGATCGCTGCTTTTCTCCGGTTGTCGTGTTCATTCCTATTCACGGGTCAATCTATCGGTTATCCTCCCTGATTCGACGATCGGCAGCCGAGCCCGCCTCAGCCACTGCGTCGTAGACAGCGATTGCAATATCCCAGCGAACATGGTCATTGGAGAAGACCCCGCTGAAGATGCGCGTCGCTTCCGCCGTACCGAGAATGGCATCACGCTGGTTACCCGGAAAATGCTCGAACAGCTCACCTGACAAGGAAATATAGTACCTCTTGCGCATCCTGCACGTTGCCGCCGAAATCTTTCCGCTGGTCAAGACCGGCGGCCTTGCTGACGTCGTCGCTGCCTTGCCCGTCGCGCTTGCTGCACGCGGTCTGGATGTCCGCGTGCTGCTGCCCGGAATGCCGGCGATTCTCAACGGCGTCAGGGACCAAAAGCCACTGATCCGCCTCGGACCAGCGTTCGGGGCGGCGGTCATCACGCTCCAACTGGGTCGACTTCCAGACAACGGCCTGCTAGCCTATGTCATCGACGCCCCCTTCCTATACCGGCGTGACGGCGATCCGTATCTTGGGCCAGACGGTCGCGACTGGAATGACAATCATCGGCGCTATGCCCTCCTCGGCTGGATTGCAGCGCATCTGGCTGCCGGCGAGCTCGACGAAACCTGGCAGCCGGAGGTGGTTCATGCGCACGACTGGCACGCCGGACTGGCGCCCGCCTATATTGCACAAAACCCTGCGCTGAATACCGCAACGGTGTTCACGATTCACAATCTCGCATTCCGTGGGCTGTTTCCTCTCGACCACCATACGGACCTCGGCTTACTGATTTCCGGTGCCGATCAAAGCGCACTCGAATTTTACGGACACCTGTCGTTCATGAAATCGGCGCTCGTGCACGCCAAGCGAGTAAACACGGTCAGCCCAACCTATGCCCATGAGATCTGCACGCCAAAGCACGGCTGGGGGCTGGATGGGTTGCTACGTGATCGTGGCGACCATCTGTCTGGTATTCTCAACGGAGTGGATTATTCGGTATGGGATCCGACCAGAGATCCGGCACTACCCAAGGGCTACAGCGCCGACAAGCTGCGTGGCAAAAAGGTTTGCAAGCTCAAACTGCAAGCTGAAATGGGCTTTGCGGTCCGGGGGAAAACACCCCTGTTCGCCGTGGTCAGTCGACTGACATCGCAGAAAGGCATGGATCTGGTTCTCGCGTGCCTGCACGAACTGCGAACCGAGGGAGGACAACTGGTCGTGATCGGCAGTGGCGAAGCGGAAATCGAAGCGGGTTTCAGGGCCGCAGCGGCGGCACATCCCCATACCGTATCGGTATATCTCGGCTATGATGAAGCGCTGGCGCATCGCATCATCGCCGCTGCCGACGTCCTTCTGGTTCCCTCGCGTTTCGAGCCGTGCGGCCTGACCCAGTTGTATGCCCTGCGCTATGGCACCTTGCCGCTGGTGCGGCGGGTTGGCGGCCTGGCCGATACCGTCACGGATGCCACGCCGGGCAACCTCAAGGACGGCACAGCCAACGGATTCGTCTTTGATGATCCCAGCAGTCGGGCCCTGGCTACTCGCCTGAGCGAGGCCTGTGCGCTCTACCGAGACCACCAGTCGACGTGGCACCAATTGCAACGGCGCGGCATGGCGCAGGATTTCTCCTGGGCCGATTCGGCGGCGCGCTATGAGGCGCTGTACCGGAGTATCTGAACAACCCCGGGTATCCGAGCGTCTTCGACTGACCGGCGCCATGCCCTGTGCGATGGGCAAGCCGGTCACTTCCAGAAACAAGCTCCCACAGGAGAATCTCGTGTCCCTTGATCATTGCCTGATTCGACCCTTCGCCGGCCTACGTCCGCGCCGCACAGACGCTGCCGCAGTCGCTGCGCCGCCTTATGATGTTCTCTCCAGTGCAGAGGCCCGGCAGGCGGTGATCGGCAAACCGCTGTCCTTTCTGCATGTCTCCAGAGCGGAAATCGACCTGCCACCAGAGGTCGATCAGTATTCACCAGCGGTATATGCCAGGTCAGCCGAAAATTTTCAGCGGATGATCGCTGATGGAGTTCTTTGCCGTGACCCGCACGCCTGTTATTACGCCTATCGACTGGTCATGGGCGAGCACGTTCAGACCGGGCTGGTCGCCGCCGCGTCGGTCGCCGCCTACGACAGTCACCGTATCCGCAGACACGAGTTTACGAGGCCGGACAAGGAGGATGACCGGGTACGCCAGATCGAGGCCCTGAATGCACAGACCGGACCGGTGCTGCTCGTGCACCCGGACAGCGTGAAGGCAGAGCAGCTGCTCGCGCTCGCTACCGACAGCCCACCGAGCATCGATTTGATCGCCGACGATGGCATCAGGCATACGCTGTGGACAATCCATGACCCGGCAAGCATTGCACAGATCAGTGCGGTGTTTGGTGCCATGCCCAATCTCTACATCGCCGATGGTCACCATCGCTCGGCAGCTGCCGCGCGGGTTGCCGCGACTCGGCGTCAACAGAACCATGCGGCTGACAGTGCAGAGTTCTTTCTCTCGGTCATCTTCCCGGCTTCACAGATGCTGATCATGGATTACAACCGAATGGTGCGGGACCTCAACGGTCTGACCGAGGAAGCCTTCCTGGCAGAGGTCAGCAAATGCTACACCGTCGGCGCGTCCACCACGCCGGTCAAACCGGAACGTCGCGGCGTTTGCGGCATGTACCTTGGCAACCGGTGGTATCGGCTGGAGATTCTGTCCGGACAGGTTCCAGTCTCGGACCCGGTGCGCCAGCTCGATGTCTCGGTACTTGCCGAGCAACTTCTCGGTCCGTTGCTCGGGATCACCGACCTGCGCCGAGACACCCGCATCGACTTCGTCGGCGGCATGCGTGGCCTGTCGGAACTCGAACGGCGGGTGAACAGCGGCGAAATGGCCGTCGCTTTTGCCATGTATCCGACGCAGATGGCCGATCTGATCGCCGTTGCCGACACCGGCCAGGTCATGCCCCCCAAGTCGACCTGGTTTGAACCCAAGCTCGCTGACGGACTGGTATCGTACCTCCTCGATCCGGATTAGCCCAACCGGCCGTCAGGGCCCCAATGCCTTGCAACCGGAGAATATGTCCCCCTGCTGAAATTCGAGAAGGCTCCTCCATGTTGATGCAGCACTATCTGACCTCACTGTTCGAACCCAAATCGGTCGCCGTTATCGGCGCGTCAGATCGGGAGAAATCGGTTGGCAACATCATATTCAAGAACATCCTGCATTCGCGCTACCGGGGACAGGTCTACGCGGTCAATCCCCAGCACGAGTTGATTCAGGGGCAGCCTGCATACAAATCGGTCGAACGGATCGGTGGCCGAATCGACTTGGCGATCATCGCCACCCGACCACAGACCGTCCCCCGCATCATGGAGCAATGTGGGCGCTGCGGCGTACGTAATACGATCGTCATCGCCTCCGGCTTTTCCGAAGCCGGCAGCAGCGGCGCGGCCTTGGAGCGAAAGGTGGTGGAAATCGCGCACACCTACAACGTGCGGGTCCTGGGACCGAACTGCCTAGGAATCATTCGCCCCGACATCGGTCTGAACGCAACCTTTACCAAGGTGAGCGCCGAACCTGGCGATCTGGCTCTGGTTGCACAGTCCGGCGCCATGTGTTCAGCGGTCCTTGATTGGGCCGAGACGAGTCGGATCGGATTCTCTTCGGTGATTTCCCTGGGCGTGACCGTGGACGTCGATTTTGGCGAGATTCTCGATTATCTGATCTATGACGACAAAACGCGTTACATCCTGATGTACGTCGAAGGTATCCGCAATGCCCGACGTTTCATGAGCGCTCTACGCTCGGCAGCGCGGATCAAGCCGATCATCCTCCTGAAAGCGGGACGGCACGAACTGGGAGCGCAGGCAGCGGTCGCGCATTCCGGAATGGCCGCGGTTCCCGACACTGTATTCGACGCAGCGCTGCGCCGTACAGGGGCGGTGCGCGTGCAAAATATCGGACAGTTGTTCTATGCGGCTAAGGCCCTGTCGTCGAAGTTCCATCCTCGCGGCGACCGTCTGGCCATCGTCACCAACGGCGGCGGTCCAGGGGCCGTCGCGGCCGACCGTGCCGGCGATCTGGGCATTCCTCTCGCCAGCCTGTCGCCTGAGACCTGCAACAAGCTGAAACAGATCCTGCCCGCCGATTGCTCATACCTCAACCCGATCGACATCGGTGGCGACGCCACACCCGAGCGCTATCGTGAAACGATTCTGGCGGTGGCTGTCGACGAGAATGTGGACAGCACACTGGTCATGCTCTCGCCACAGGCGATGACCGAGCCGATGGAGGTCGCCCAGGCAATAATTGATGTCGCCGAAGAAGTGAGCCTGACCATTTCCTGCTGCTGGATGGGTGGCCGGCAGGTTGCCAAAGCCCGCCGACTGCTGGAAGAGGCAGGGATTCCAGTATTCCGTACGCCAGAAACGGTGATCGAACTGTTCCACACGATTTCCAAGTACTTCCGTAACCAGAAATTGCTCCTGCAGACGCCCGGCCCGACCCGTCAGTCCGGGCTGACCGGCGAGCGCGGCGGCCGCATGCTGATCGAAACTCTGTTGGGCGAGCGCCGCAAGGTCTTGTCAGAGATGGAATCGAAAGCCATTCTGCGTACTTTCAACGTCCCCGTCGCACAAACGATGATGGCACGCAGTGCCAGTGAAGCGCTCTTTGTTGCCGAGCAAATCGGCTTTCCAGTCGCCATGAAGATCGATTCTCCAGATCTGACGCGAAAATCGGAAGCCGGTGGCGTGCGCCTGAACATTGCCAATACCCAAGCCGTTTGGAACGCGTACCACGACATCGTCAACACGGTGCAACTGCGTTACCCGGAGGCGGCGGTGAATGGAGTCTCGATCGAACCTTACCTTTCGCGGCCACATGGTCGTGAATTGATGATCGGGGTATTTCGTGATCCGCTTTTCGGTCCGCTGATCTGTTTTGGCGCAGGTGGCTTCGATGCAGAGATCTTCAACGAACGTTCGCTGGCGATTCCACCCTTGAACCGCTTCCTGGCCAGGGATCTGATCGAGTCGAATTGTGCGTCGAGGATGCTCGGAAAGTTCCACAACCATCCGGCAGTAAAACACGATGCACTGGAAGAGGTACTGGTGTGCATTTCCGAATTGGTCTGCGACCTGCCATGGATCAAGGAGCTTGATCTGAATCCGCTGATAGTCGATGAAAACGGGGCAATCGTGGTCGATGCCCGGATTGTCATCGACCACGCCCTCGGTACCGGTAGCGAGCGCTATGCGCACATGGCGATTCATCCTTACCCGGTGCACCTGATACAGAAGTGGCAGATGCCCAACGGCAGCACTGTCACCATTCGTCCGGTTCGCCCCGAAGATGCCGACCTGGAACGTGAATTCGTCAGGAACCTGTCCGAAGAATCACGATACTTCCGTTTCATGGAATCGATCATCGATCTGCCGCTGCCGGTGGTCGTACGCTTTACGCAGATCGACTATGATCGCGAACTCGCGATGATCGCCACGACAATCGACGACACGGGCCGCGAGACGCAGATCGGCAGCGCCCGCTACGTCCTCACTCCAGACGGCGAGTCGGTGGAGTTCGCCGTCGCCATCGACGACAAATGGCAGCAGTTCGGGCTGGGCCGCCGCCTGATCGCGGTATTGATCGACTATGCCCGAACCAAGGGTTATCGAGCCCTGGTCGGCGATCTGCTGGGTACCAATCACAAGATGCTGCGCATGATGCGAAGGCTCGGCTTCACGATCCATCCGCATCCGGAACTCCCGGGCGTGAAGCGCGCCATCAAGCCCCTGCACGGCTGAGACGAGCAGCACAACCAGCGCTATGCGAGCCGGCATCCAGTCTCTGGGTGATCGTCTTCATCGCTGGCCCTCCCGAGTTCAAGCACTTATTCCGGCGCAAAGGGCGCTTGCCATTCATTCGGCAAGGAACGAGTAGAATGGACAATTGTAAACTTGTCGCCTCCAACGCATCCGCGCCGGGGCATTCTGAACGAATGGGGAAGCAAATGAAACTGGCAACGGCATCGCAATACCGATTCCTGATCACTGCCGTCATAGTCACCTTGACGGCCTCCTGCAACCAGACACCGCCTGAACAAGCCGCTGCGAAGAGCGAGGCGCAAGCGCCACCAGTGGCCACCCCCGAGGGCAGCAAGGCGGCTCTCAGCGGGCTTTCGCTCGTTGACGCAAAGATTGCCCGCAACAGCGCAGGAACGCTGGTGGTCCAGGGACGGGTCAATAATGCATCGAAGCAGGCGATTGGACACGCTGCAGCCGAACTCAGGCTCTTCGACAAGAATGGCGAAGCCATCGGCACCGTCACCCCGACCGTCAACAACCTGCAGGCAGGTTTTGCATGGAATTTCGAAACCGAAATTGAACAGCAAAACGCGGTCAGCGCGAAGCTGGTCGGCTTTACTGGCAAGTAGCAGCGGGACTCAGGCTTTCAGAGCTTGTGGACGAGGTACAAAGAGCCTCTTCTCTAATACCCTCTTCCGGAAACGCCTGCGCCTCGGTTGAAGGGAACGAACTGCACCTCCACCGCCATCTGGCTCTTGACCGCACGGCCATGGTGCATGCCTGGCGAGAAGCGCGCTGTCGCGAATGCCGTCAGTGCTGCCTCCTCGAAAAATCCGCTCGGTAACGCGCGGACGACGACGAGTTCATCCACATCGCCACTAGCGCTGATGAAGAGCCGCAAGACGACCGTCCCTTGTTGATTCCCCGCCGACTCCGGATACTCTGGTTGAATGTCTGACAAAGGCACCGGCGGCACATCCAGCAGGCTGGCAAGCCCATAGCTTGCGTGCCGGGCGAGGCGAGCTGCTTCCTCGTCGGCCCGGGCATGCTCGGCGCTCGCGGAGGGCCGCGCCGCAGTCGAAACCGCTTCCGCACGCGCCGAAGACTCCGGTGACCCAGATGAGTTCACCGAACCCTGGCGATCAGGAGAAGACATCTCCTTCGGCACCTCCTGTGCGATGGTCGGGGCGACCCTGGCTGGCGTTTTCTGGATCTGCGGTAAAGGTTCAAGAACCTCGGAGACAGGCTGTTCTGTAGACACTGAAACGCTTGTCCGACGGAATTCCGAAAAACTCGCCATCAGAACGACCGGGACCGAACGAGCGGTACCAGGAGGAAACAGGCTTACCCCGTCCGAGCGTTCGGCGCCGCTGGTGAACAGCATCAACAGGATGTGCAGGCCGAACGAGCAAGCCAGCGCTGCCCACAGATAACGGTTCTCTGGTGCCCGGATTTCCGAACGCCAGCACTCAAGCAATCCATTCATCGAGATCCTGACCATCAAACTCGCACGCCAACGGTCATGACTTCTCCAAGCCTCTCTGCTCGGGAAAGTAATGACGGTTTCCCCTCACTGCCTGACCCCTCCCACGGCCCGCGCTGCAGCGCGGGCCGGCTCCTGTAGCGCACAGCAGTGCGCAGCAAAATCCCGTCTGAGCTCCCGCAGGTGCGAAGGGGGATCTTGAGTCGTTAAGGCTCATCCGATCTCAATTGATGACCTCACGCCAACTCACGCGTTTGCCTGCCGGAGGCGGCGTCAGCACCGGCAGTTCCACAACCTCGGGGGGTTTGTCTCCGGAACCGATCACGTCAACCACGATCCGCCCGTCAGTCAGACGAACAAAGTTGAGACCCACCGCCAGAGTTTCATTCAAACGTCTTGAGGCTGCCAGGTTCGGTGAGGTGGGCACTGCCAGACCCGTACGGAAGTCCAGGAAATTCAGCCAACTATGGCCTCCGATACTGCACGCGGAGTTGCTCGGCACGTTACTGGCAAAGGTTAGCGTACCCAATTGCAGTTTGGGATCGATATTGACCCTCTCGCCAGATTCGGGCAAATCGACCACCCAGCCATTGGTGCCTGCACAATCTGCTTCGGACCCACTACAGGCAATGGTCCGGTAAAGCTCGCCTGCGGGTTGCGTCATCTGCAAGGGATTCAAGACGCTGCGCAGGTCGGCATAGACCGGTGAGCCGGTGAGCGGGTCCTTGAAACCATACGTCGACTGGGTACTGGTATCAGGCAGGTCGCCAAGCCCGAGCAAACGCCCGGTGCCAATGAAGACCCACGGCTTTCCTTCGATTTCCGCCAGTTCGGGACGTGTCGTGATCGGCTGCGGATTCCCCGCCGAGTCCTTCGCCGTTCCCAACAGCGTCGCTTCCAGACCATCGGGATCGAGATTGTCATTGATATCGAAGCGCCAGACGTTGCCCAGCAGATCCACCCCGTATACCTGCAGCGAAGTGTTGTTGAGCAGCACGTTATCAACGAAATTATTGATCTGGTTGAGTCCGCTGGGCGTCTCTGCGTCGCCAGCACCAGTGGCGATCTTGGCGATCAGCTTGCCAGTGTCGGCATTGAGCACGTACAGATAGCCGTTGCCATCGCCTGCCTTGGCCGGGCTATTGACATTGTTTACACCCGAGGTCACAAAGACCACCCAGGTGCCATTCTGGAGCTTGGAGATGATCGGGCGGCCAAAGGTATAGCCGAGATGGCAGTCGGACCCGACCCCGGTGGTCACGCCATCCCAGCACGCATCGCTCCAGCCGAATTCCCACAAGGCTTTCGGAACCGCCGGATCGGTCACGTCCAGGGCATAATAGCCCTTGCCGCCCTTGTTGAGTCCGCCGACCAGAATCGTTTTCCAGGTGGAACTCGCATAGATGTCCCCCACTGTCGGCGAACCGTCGACGTAGAACTGGTGCGTATTGGCATAGTTGTTGTCGGCCAGCTTGAAGAGATTGGGCAACACCAGTCTCGGAATGAATGCCCAGGACTCTGCCCCGTTTGATGCGACAAAGGCATGCAGCATGCCATCATTGGCGCCTGCGTAGATCATTGGCGTACGCCCGGCATGGTCGCTCTTGAACGTGGCATAACCGCTATCCGCGTAGGAGGCGAAGGGCCCCTTGACGAAAGCCGGCTGGGAGTTCACGAAATCCCCCAGAACATGCGTGCGGGCACGGTAAAGCTTGGTCAGATCATTGGTCGTAAACAGCGCCGTTCCCTCGTGCGTGTGCTGACCGCGCAGATAGTTCACCAGATTCGCACCGGCAGCGGCCGTCCGCTGGTCGACCGTGCCACCGCTGCCATCCGACATGCTGGGATACTGACTGAACTGCGCCACGCTGGCCGCCCCGAAATAGGCTTGTTCGGCCGCCACCAGTCCGGTCGTGGGGTCACCGGTCGGTAGGCCGGCAACATCACAGGCCCGCGTGTCCCAGGTGAAGGGAGTGAGATTGTTGCTTGCACCGGAGCGGAACAGATAGATGGTCCGCCTGTCGCAAGCCGATCCGATCGTGGCATCCATCAAGGGCTGCGATCGCCACTCCGTGGTCGTGCTCATGACACCGGTCGCCGGGTTGATCTCATAGGCGGCTAGATCGCCCACCCACTCCTGCGAAACGTAGCTGGTGCGGTAGGCGGCATTGTCTCCGGCCACTGGCGACAGGGTCGAGGTCGCTGCTGCCGAACCGGCGCCGAGCCGCGACTGAATGCCTGCCAGCGCCTGCTGGAGCCCGCTGACCACCGAATTCGGGTCGTCGGCGCTGAAATAAAGCCCGCGGCCGTTGACTGCGGTGTGCCAGAAATCGTCGATCGACCGCGGGTCGCTATAGCGCGTGGCGTCAGAGTAATCGAGAGTCGGATCGGGCCACACCGGCCAGGACTTCGGCGTGCAGTACGGGAAGCTTGGATCGGTCGCCGGGCAAGTATTGTTGCAGCCGCCGCTCAGCGGATTGCAGCGAATCCGTGCAAAATCCCCGACCGTGTCGATTTTATAGGTCGGACTGTATTTGAGAGTCCCGGACACGCCGAGCGCCAGGGTGAAGGTCGTCATGTGCTGGTGAGTGGCACGATCCGATTCGGCACCGATGGTTGCCGCAACCCGTACGTCGTTGGTCAACTCCGGACGCAAGTCGGTGACATAGTAGTACTGGGCCACGTCAGCCAGAGAATTGCTGCTACCTCCAGTAATGGTCGAATCCACGACACAGGGCCATTCACTGCAAGGACTCGGCGGCGGCGCGTCATCGCTGCTCGCACGTGCGGAGTCCGGGACAGGATCCAAAGGCGCCGCCAGTGTCGAGGCATCGGGATGACAAACACCGTCGACATCGACGTAATCCGGATCGTCGGTGCTCGTCGATCGGCTGATTTCGAAACCGCTGATGCCGCCGTTCAGGAAGATCGAGGTTACGCCGGTCTGAATGCGCTTCTGTAATTTGTGGCCCGTCAGATAGTCGCAAGTGGTGGTTTCGTAATCCGGTGCAATGGGCGAGATCGGCGTACAGGATGCTACTTCGGTCGGACCGGTCTCGACCAGCGAACATGTTGTTGTTACCCAACTATTGTCCGCGCTTGCCGGTGCCGATGTACACGAAGCCACCGGAGTGGGTCCGCTGGTCGCGGTCGTGCAGGTCGTGGCCGTATAGCTGTTACCGGCAGACGCAGTCGCCGGTGTGCAGGTGGCCACGGCAGTTGGTCCAGTGGTCGCGGTAGTGCAGGTGGTGGTGGTATACCCATTGCCTGCGGTAGGCGAGATTGGTGTACAGGTGGCCACCGGAGTGGGTCCGGTATTCGCGGTCGAGCAGGTCGTGGCCGTATAGCTGTTGCCGGAAGAAGCCGCCGACGGCGTACAGGTGGCCACCGGGGTAGGTCCGGTCGCCACGGTCGAACAGGTCGTGGCTGTATAGCTGTTGCCGGAAGAAGCCGCCGACGGCGTACAGGCAGCCACTGGACTAGGTCCGGTGGTTACAGTATTGCACGTGGTGGTCGTGTAGCCGTTGCTGGAAGACGCGGTTGCCGGCGTACACGACGACACGCCGGTGGGACCGCTGGTGACGGTGTTGCAGGTCGTCGCCGTATAGCTGTTGCCGGAAGAGGCAGCCACCGGCGTACACGACGACACGCCGGTCGGCCCGCTGGTCGCGGTGGCGCAAGTGGTGGCCGTATAGCTGTTGCCGGAAGAAGCGGTCACCGGCGTACAGGAGGCGACCGGGGTCGGCCCGGTGGCCACGGTCGAGCAGGTCGTGGTCGTATAGCTGTTGCTGGAAGAAGCGGTCGCGGCCGTACACGACGCCACCGCAGTAGGTCCGGTAGTCACGGTGTTACAGGTCGTGGTCGTATAGCTGTTGCTGGCCGAAGCGGTCGCGGGCGTACACGATGCCACGCCGGTGGGTCCGGTGGTGACGGTGTTGCAGGTCGTTGCCGTGTAGCCGTTGCCGGCAGACGCTGCCACTGGCGTACATGTCGCCACGCCGATTGGCCCGGTGGTCGCGGTCGAACAGGTGGTGGCCGTGTAACTGTTGCCAGCAGACGCAGACACCGGAGTACAGGTGGCCACCGGGGTCGGTCCGGTGGTCACATTGTTGCAGGTCGTGGTCGTATAGCTGTTGCTGGAAGAAGCGGTCGCGGCCGTACACGACGCGACCGCAGTGGGCCCGGTGGTCACGGTGTTGCAGGTCGTGGTCGTATAGCTGTTGCCGGAAGAAGCGCTTGCCGGCGTACACGATGACACGCCGGTGGGTCCGGTGGTCACGGTGTTGCAGGTGGTGGCCGTATAGCTGTTGCCGGAGGACGCCGCCACCGGCGTACACGATGACACGCCGGTGGGTCCGGTGGTCACGGTGTTGCAGGTGGTGGCCGTATAGCTGTTGCCGGAAGACGCCGAGACCGGCGTACAGCTGGCCACCGGGGTGGGTCCGGTGGTAGCAGTGGAACAGGTCGTCGTTGTATAGCTGTTTCCGGAAGAGGCTGACGCCGGCGTACACGAGGCCACCGCAGTGGGTCCGGTGGTCACGGTATTGCAGGTGGTGGCCGTATAGCTGTTGCCGGAAGAAGCGGCCGCGGGCGTACACGAGGCCACGCCGGTGGGCCCGGTGGTCACCGTATTGCAAGTTGTCGCTGTATAGCTGTTGCCGGCACTCGCAGACACCGGCGTACATGACGCCACGCCTGTCGGCCCGGTGGTCACGGTGTTGCAGGTCGTCGCTGTGTAGCTGTTGCCGGAAGAAGCGGTCACGGGCGTACACGAGGCCACGCCGGTGGGCCCGGTAGTTGCGGTCGAACAGGTCGTGGCCGTATAGCTGTTTCCGGAAGAGGCTGACGCCGGCGTACAGGTCGCCACCGGGGTCGGCCCGGTGGTCACGGTGTTGCAGGTCGTGGTCGTATAGCTGTTGCCGGCACCGGCAGCCGCTGGCGTGCAACTGGCCACTGGAGTGGGCCCGCTGGTCACGGTGTTGCAGGTGGTAGTCGTGTAGCCATTGCCTGCGGAAGCACTTGCTGGCGTACATGAAGCCGCAGGGGTCGGCCCGGTGGTCGAAGAGGAGCAGGTCGTTGCCGTATACAGGTTGCCCGCCGCAGCTGCCACGGGCGTGCACGAAGCCACCAGGGTCGGACCGGTGGTTACCGTCGTACAGGAAATGTTGCCACCGGGTGTGCAGCTTGCCACGGGTGTGGTCAGTTCAGTTGTAGCGTCATATTGGAGGATCTGGCTGGTCGACTGATAGGCCTTGAGCGTGCTGACCGTGATCTGCGAAGTGCTCTGCGTGAGCTGAGACGTGCTTCGCAGGTTCTGCAGAGTACTTTGTGTGATCTGCGACGTGCTTTGCGTAACCTGCGAAGTGCTCCGAGTGATCTGCGAAGTGCTTCTCAAGTTCTGCAGCGTACTTTGCGTTTTCTGCGACGTGCTTTTCGTCAGCTGCGAGGTACTCCGGGTGAGTTGCGAGGTGCTCTTGAATTTTTGCACTGTACTTTGCAGATTCTGCAAGGTACTTTGCGTGAGCTGCGTGGTACTCCGGGTCAGTTGCGAGGTGCTCTTCAGTTTCTGAGACGTGCTTTGCAGATTCTGCAGCGTACTTTGCGTGATCTGCGAGGTACTTTTCGTCAATTGCGAGGTACTCTTCAGATTCTGCAGCGTGCTTTGCAGGTTCTGTGAGGTGCTCTGCAGATTCTGCGTGGTGCTCTGCAAATTCTGCGAAGTGCTCTGCAGGTTCTGGGATGTGGTTCGGTTGGCGTAAGGGCTGACGCAGGCCACCGAACGATACTGGGTGGTCTTGTCGGTAATCACGCGCAAGGTGTCGGCCCCCCCGTCCCACATCGGGCGCTGGGTCCAGTGGGTATTGTCGACCACGGTGTCAAGCGTGCCATCCTGCTGACCGACCTGCGTCACCCCGTCTACCTTCACCGGACCAGCGGTTTCGGCCGCCACGTTCCAGTAGCCGTCGGTGGTCATGATGGTAAAGTTCTGCTGGCATGAAAACTGGATCGGATCACCGCTCATGCCACTGTTGATGCTGTCCTGCTTGCCGGCAAAGTGACGACCTACCCGCGCCAGTCCCTCACGCGAAGGAGAAGATCCGCCCGGCACCTGGCTGAACAGCTTGCTATACCAGTTGCTTCGCTGCGTCGCATTGAAATCGGCGATCGGCAGGTAGTTGGCGCTGCCGCTCAGATCGGGATTGACGGTGATGAAACCGACTCGACTGCTGTCCGTCAAGGGCATGAAGGCGAGGCTGACGGCGCTCTTGATCAGACTGATCCGGGTTCGGTAGAAGGTATACCAGTTGGCAAAATTCTGCCGTTCATCGACCCCACCGGGTCCCGATGTCGATGACACCAGTACCCGCGTCCACGTGCCGCCGTCGCCGGCGGGAACCGTCGCCCCGACATCCGCATCGGTACAGGGAGTGTCCAGATAGTTCTTCGTACCGGCAACCGAATGCAGATAGTAATAGGCGGCTTGTGCGGGGTCCGAAACCGTCAGATACTGCCGGGTCGATGTGTCATAAGCCTGGAAGCTGGAGGATAGATTGACCAGGCTCGCATCGGTCGAGAAATAATTGTAGGGTGCGGCGGTGAAACTGGGAGTCGGCAAAGAGCTTCCCGAGCTATCCTTGGGAATCTCATACACCCGGTTCGGATTGTAATAGAGGACGTTGCACTGATAACTCTTGTAACCGATGGGCATCAAGCCACTATTGGTTCCCTCGATCTGGTCCGGCATGTGCGAGAAACGCATCGAGTTGGATGTGTCCATGAGCAGCATGATGTTCGGCTTGAGCTGCGAGGAGGTGGAATTGTAGAACGGGGCATCGGACACATCGGTCAATGCGGCATCAGCCACGCCCAACGCAACCATCAGGGACAGACCCGCAAGAACACGGAATACGCCTGGCAAGAGACCAAGCACCCTCAATTTCCTGAAATCGCCCATGACAGTTCTCCTTGGCAGCAACGATCCTTGCCACTACCGAACCCGAAGCCCGGCGGGATCCGACCTGATGCTTGTTAAACTCGCGGCAACCCACGATAGGGCCACCTGTACTTCCTAATACATGATCACCTGGATATAGCTGACCGTATTTCGCGGCCCCCGGACCCGTGACGTTATCCGGTAATAGGGTTGAATCGAGGCGAGCAGTGAGCTGCCATCGCCTCCCTTCGAACTGTTGGCTCCGGGGGTGGTCACCGTCGCGCATTTCTGGAGAATGGCGTTCGGGGCCAGACCGGCCGTCTCGCACAAACGATGAATGACGTATCGGACTTCATTTCCCAAACCGTCATCGGCGGTGAGCAATTTCGAATTCGCCCAGTCATAGGTGATGGGCGAAAAGTCGGTTCCCCATGACGAGTAATATCCGGCGGCCGTGTCGTCGGCCTTGAGAATCTCGGAGGTACGCAGAGGGTCGGTCAGCCAGGCAATCGCATTTTCCACGCCGACATCCGCCACCGAAGTCGCCGTCTGCTTGAAAGCCAGATTGCCGGCAATCCCAAGACCGGTCCCGGTCCCGCGCATCATGGTCAGACCGGCCATGGTCATGGCGACCAGCATGATCAGTGCAATCAGAACCACCATGCCTTGCTGACGGCCAGGCAAACCAGCACGGATGGCAATCGGTCTTGCCAGCGTGCTCATGGCGATATGCCCCAGACCATGTTGCGTAGGGAAATCACCCCACCATAGACCCGGTAGCGATAATTTCGCCAGTCGTTGTCGTTGTCGGGGTTATCGTCAGCCGTACCGTCCACATTTTTCATGGTGAAGGGAATGGCGGCATTGCTGCTGTCCAGCCAGGACAAAACAGGCGCCGTGGCAGTGACATAAACGGGGCCGGCGCGTGAAGGCTCATACTGCTGGCTGCGTGTCAGGATAGACACGCGTACCGCCAGCAGACGTGTCCAGTCGGCCGGATCGGCATCCTGCCAAGTATCGACCTTGTAGTCGCCATCGCTGTCGATGCCATACTGTGCCTGCAGATCAATCACCCCATCGGCGACCGAGATGGTGGTATTGCGATACAAGCCATCGGTCAGCACCAGGGTCCCATTGGACACCTGCCAGGTGTTGAGCTGGGGCCCCTGGCCCATGTTGAACAGGAGGCCAGAACTGAAGGCTGCTCCTGGACCGGGTTTGAAGCGTAACAGCCCGTTGTGGTCGATGGTCAGCAAGTCGGCATTGGTATCGCTGGAAACTTCGATCAACGCACAATTCGACGCACCGTCAGAAACGACGATCACGTCCCCTACCTTGAAACCATTTCGCGACTCGGTTTTCTTGCTGGTGCTGGTGGAGGCCTTGAAGGGTTGCTCGGCGGTGAAGAAGGCAGAATTTCCATAAAACACCTGTAAGCCGTCGGGCGCACCACTTGCCCCCTGAATGATCCTGACGGGCACCAATGGGAACGTGAATGCAGCCCGTGCCGTCGTCGTGGCCGTTTCATTAACGACTGTGGAAACGTTACAACCCATCACCGGACTCTTGGCCATGCCAAAGCCCATGCCCCCCTGCTTGACATCGCGCTCCAGGCGGAAAAACCCCACCGCCCCGGCAATCTGTGCATCGCTCCCGGCCGCGGTCGTCCGCTTCGTTTTGTCCCACGTCGACAGGACATGGAACATGGCGATGATGCCAATCAATCCGATCGCCACGCCGACCAGTACCTCGGTCAGGGTGAAGCCCCTGCCAAAACGCATCGGCGCAATCTCTTGCGCCAGAATGCGTCGCAGCGGGGAGTCAGTTGACATAGCTCACCAGGGTGTAGTGGCGCACCTTGTTATCCGAAGGTGTCTGCCAGCAAATCGTGATGCTGACCTGGTTATTGTTCGCAGGAACCACCTTGATTTGCTGTCTTCCCGCGGTGGAGCCGGGCAGCGGGGAAGGCTTGTCGGTAGGCATCAAGGTGGCGACCCAGTCAACAACCGCCGGCATGGTCGAAGCCGACCCGGTGAAAACGCAGTTGTCCCCATTGCTGAAGTGCTGGTAGTTGTTGAGGGAGCTTGCGCTCACCACGGACATGACTACTCCGTTGATGGTTTCCTGGGTCCGGTCGACTCCGGTCCAGATCTGGCTCAAGATTCGCTCGGCCAGATTCATCGCCTCGGTGCGATACTGTGCATCGGCCTGCACGTTGACTGCCGTGGCTCCCAGCGCCACCATCGACAGGATACCCAGAGAAAAGATCAGGATGCCGATCAGCGCCTCCAGCAACACGCTGCCGGCTTGAGAACGTTCAAGAGTCTTCATCATGGACATGCCCTCGTATCACCCGCTGCTTTTTGAGCTGCGGTCAGGCCGGGGTCGCACAGGCGAGCCCCGCCACCCGTGGTTATAAAAACATTCAGGCAGCGTATCGGGCCACCATCCGCATGGCAGGCCCCGGCAGCCGGGTTGGTGAAGGTGTACACCGCGGTAGACGCCAGGGTGGTTCCACCGAACGGAGTGAACACGAGATCATGCCCACCGCTACTGTCGTTCACGCTGCTGGCGATCACGATCGAAGCTGGCGTCTCGGCGGGAAGGAACGGCGCGGAATTGCTGTTCAGGCGAATGGCTTCGCTGCGGGCCCTCTGCAGATCGGCAAGGACCGTTTCCGCAGCCGTCCGCAGACGGACATTTCCCATATAGGTACTGAGAGCCGGCACGCCAAACGCCAGGAGAACGCTCAGGATGGTAATGACCACCAGAACTTCTACCATGGTGAATCCACGCGAACGGCCCAACATCGCTCAACACCCCCCGGCTTTATTCAGCGCAAAGCAGGTATTCGGACTCGGGAGAGTCCAGCCACTCGGCAAGGCAACCGTGCTTTTGCCAGCCGCTGTAATCCGGTATTGGAAGCCCGCCATGCTGCTCTTCCCGGTGGCATCCACCTGATAAGCCGCTGCGCCGAGACCGGAGCACGTAAACGTGAAATTGCTGGTATTGGCCGGCAAGGGTGCCACCGTGCCGGCCACACAGGCCCCAACATAGGTTCGCTCATCGAGGAAATGCTGTTGCATCCTGACCTCCATACTGGCGAGCGCACCAACCGCCTCGGTAATGCGCCCCTTGGTCAGATAATCGATGTAATTTGGAACGGCAATCGCCGCAAGAATGCTGATCATCACGATGACGACCATCACCTCGATCAGGGTGAATCCGGAATTCGCTTTCATATTGTTGGCCAGAGCTGCTTAAATGGTAAGCATGAGGGCAAGCTGCCGAAGGGTATGCTTGAATCAACGGCACGCAAGCCGCCCAACTTGAGGGTGGAAACCTTGCAAATTGTGGCGTGGATGGCGGCGAGCCCACCGACTTCACCCAGTCGCCCCAGCAACCGGGCCACGTGTGTCCGCACTTCAACAGGCTGCTGGAAACAATCAGGACCGGCAATCGAGCGATTGCCACAGAGGGAGCTGCTTACCTTGTCGAATCGAAATGCCATCGCTGGTTTTCCTTGTCGCTAGCGCAAAAAAGACGCACGGTGTAGCCGCAAAAACTGCGGGCTGGCACAAGGTCAACCGTTGGGCAGGGATGAAACTAGTTGGAGATCCGACGGGCTGGTGGTGAATCGACTGCGACCAAGACTGGGGAATTTGTCCGGAAGCTGTCTCCGTTAGCCTGGCGGCCCCGCCATCCTGGGAAACATGCTGTTTCCGTTAGATCGGTGACTTTGCGTCCCCGCCTTTCGACGGGTTTGCCTTTTTCAGTGAGACTATGGGACTTAGCATACACTTCAAATTTCAATAATTCAAGCCTGTTTCTGATTTCGGTGGAATGCCGCTCCAGCTGGCCAGCAGCTACGAGCGCAGTTTGCCAAGCGCCTCGCGCAACGGTTTGATTCCTGGGTGGTGCCGGAGTGGGCGGAACTCGTCGGCGATCAGCCCTTGAGCGATGTGCTGTCCAAGCTTGCGATAGCTTTCGAACTGCGATTCGTCGAACCACTGATCGAGCGTCGACACGTGCGGAAAATCCTGGTGCTGGGATTTGTACTGCAACAGGTCGACCGATTCATCGTCAGTCAGCGACGGCTTGATGTAATACAGCAGGCCTTCGGCGGCCGGGCGCTCCTCGGTCTCCGGGTAGTGGATCAGACCGATCGCAGAGTGACAGGCTGACACGCTGCTGGCATCGGGAATGATGCTGCGAGGGTCGATGTCGATCTCGACTCCGAAGTCTGTTCGACACTTGCGGACCGCGTTGCCGAGATCCTCGAAGGTATAGTCGCCGTCCTGAGAGGCGTCGGAGGCGATGATTACCCGACAGCGCCGCCGGACGAGTTCATAGAGTCCGAGGTTCTCGAAATGGCCACCGTCGCTGAGGTAGACCAGATCCTTGCGGTCGGAGGACAGACCAAGCAACTCGAGAAGCAGCATTCGGCCGCTAAAGCTTCGGGAGTCTTTGCACCAGCATATCGGCTTGCGCGGATTCGGCAGCCACCAGCCCAGCCGGGCGTTGAAGACGGTCATCAGGAAAGCGGTGGCGGCATTGGTATGGTAGCCCCAGTTGGGGCTCGCCGCCGCGCCGGAAATCGTAATGGCCATCGCCAGTGGCAGACGTTCTTTCCTGCCGACAGCCTTGACGGCGAAATCGTCGGTCTTCTGGAAAGCGTCGATGCCGCGTTCGCCGAACGCCAGTCGGTAGCCACAGTGGAGTGGGCTGAAAAGGAACGATGCCGCCTTGCGTTCCTGCCAGCCCAGGCGGTCGGTGGCCCCTGCGACCGGATCGTGAGTGATGTTGAGTGCACAGTTGATCAGCGGATAAGGCCGCACCCCGGCCAAGTCACAGAGCAATGGCGAATCCTTGTCGGTCATGCCGGTGTACAGGTTGGGCCGGCGTTTGCTGTTGGATGCCCCGAGGTAGCAGCGCGCGAGCCGGTTGCGATAAAAGAAATGCAGCGAGAAGATGTTGATGTCCAGCCGCCAGGCAAGCATGATGACCACCCAGAAAAGCAGCGCGAATACGGTGAACCATTGCCCGGCGGTGATGGCGCGCGCCCTGTGCAGAGAAAGATTGGCGTAATCTGCAAAGGGCGTCACTAGCCAGCAGTCGATGGTCGCTGAAGGACTCTCGACCTGGGCTGCCGTTTCGCGGTCGACGATCCGATAGGCCAGGTTCCAGCCGCTGCTCTTTTCCGGGCATACTTCGCCAGTCTGCGGCGAGGCACTTGGCGTTGCCTGGTCGGCCACTGCCGTGACGGCCGCCACCGGCGCACCGAGCTTCTTGACAGCCCAATGAACGCCGAGCGCGACCAGCCCGAGCAGGCCAACGATGAATGCGTAAGGCGCCGCTCGCGCCAGCCATTCGCGCCAGTTCGGCTTGCGTTCGGTGCCGCTGCACTGGGCGCTGGTCGCCGACAAGGCCCCCATCGCAGTGGTCGCCAGCCAGGCAATGCCCCCGGCCGTCATCAAGTAATCCCACGACAGGTGCCATAGGAAGGGCGTGCCGAAAGTGATGCCGCTGGCCGCCAACCAGACAACTGTCGTATGCAGCAGACGGCCGTTGCAGCGTGCCCACCACTCGCGATACATCTCGCCGCCAAGCTGATGAAAAACCGCGAGCAGCAAGGAGCCCGCCGAGAAGGCCGCCAACAACGTCACCGGCGGCGCCAGCACGATGAACAGCAGCAGGTGCGCGGACTCGGTCAGGCCAAGCGCCTTGCTGAACGCCGGCCAGATGAGCAGGAGCAGGAAGGGCAGGGTCACCCACAGCAGGCAGAAGAGCGAAGCCACGACGAGACTGGCCCCCACCCGGCCTGATAGGCATCGGTCGGCCGATCGACTTTCGGAATACGCGGCGAGAAAGGTCAGCAGGAGAATCAGCGCCCACGGACCCAGACCCGACACCAGGGAGAGCACGGGCCCCGTCGATCCCGTGTCCGGCAGGGCAGCGATCAGGAACCAGGCAAGGAATAGAACCAGGGCCAGGGCGCTGACCAGCAGTAACTGGTTGACCAGGGTGTTGCGCAACCAGGTGGCCAGGGCGGTCAGCGTGTCGGCGCTGAACAGCCCCGCACGGGGTGTCAGGTAATTGCTGAAGCGCCTGAGCCAGGTCACCTCGCGCGGTTCTCCAGCGTCGTTGAACTTCTCGGCCCCTTGCCGTTGGGTGCCACCCAGGCGTGCAGCAACGGTCTCGACCGCGTCGACCGCGGTCAGATCGGGGGTGTCGCCGGTGCTCTGGCCGGTACGGTAGAGCCAGGCGGTCAGCCATGCCCCAATGTAGCCACCGCCGGAGACCGTCGACAGATAATCGATGCGCGGTAGAACACCGCCACCGGCCAGTGCCTGCAGCACACCGAGGTTGAAGGTCGCGCTGCGGATGCCGCCACCGGACAAGGCCAGACCGACACACTGCGGTTCGGGGGAGGTTGGTCGAGTGCTTTCTGGCGGCGACGGCGACTGGTCGGCAAAATCTTCCCGGGGGCTTGGCGGCTGCACTGCCGCGCCTTCGGTGTCCTTTTCCTGCGCGGCCAGGGGGCCACTGGGTAGCCGCTGGAGGGCCTGCCACTCGGCCCAGATCACCTGGCGCGATGGCACGGCCTGCAGCTTCTCGGCGGTGAACGAGCGATTATTTTCGAGCAGGGCGATGTATTTGGCGATGTCGTGATCGGCGATCAGAGAGAAGTGCTTGACGTCCTTGCTGTCCCCAACTTGACTGAGGGCATCCTCGCATTTCTGGAGGGCCGCCTTGATCCTTGGGCCGACCAGGTCGGCGGCGCGATCGCGTTCCTCAAGCACCCCCCTGTGATCGAAGTAGAAGCGGCGGCCGACGTGGCGAAAACCCGTGCTCGCCAGCGGCACGCGCGGGACGACATCATCGCGATTGACGAAGCGGAAGGTCTTCAGACCAAGCGCGTCTTCGTAGGCTGCGGCGAATTGCCAGTCGCCGACCCGCGGCTGACCGTAAGTGTAGACGCCACGGACCGTGAGCCCACTTTCGGGCCGCCCCTCTCCGGTAGACAAATCGCCGAGCACGCAACGCGCCGCTGCCAGCACCGCCAGCGCGCCACCCAGACTGTGGCCGGTGATCCAGAGATCACGCACCGCATGTGCTTTGAGCCGCGCGCGGATGCGCGTCCATACGGCATCGAGTGCATCCCGGAATCCCCGGTGTACGAAGCCACCCGGACCATCGCTGCGGCTGGTGCTGAAGTTGACCAGCCAGTCGTTCAACTGTTGTTCGGAACCCCGGAAGACCAGTAGCCCGGTTCCATCCGCTGCGACGACGAAGGCCTGCGTGCCGATCCTGTCGTCAGTAACGAAGTCCGTCTGCGGGTCGAAAACCCACGCTTTGTCTGCCTGCTCGGTCAGGCCACTGGCAAACTCCGGTGCCGCCTGGTAAGCCTGCGCACTCAGCCTGGCAAGATCCAGCGCCACGTCGAACGAGTAGCCGTCGGTACCGGCCGAGAAGTGCTCCGGACTGATCCTGCTGGTGTTGCGATCAGCGCTGCCGTTCATCGGGTTCTCCTGAATCTGTCGCCAGGCGGAACACCGCCTCCGGCTTTTCCGCCACCCACACCAGTACACGGAAGAACACCAGAGGCTCTTGACCTTTACCGGCCGCCGCCGGCGGGTTTGCCGACGTGGCCCAAACCAAACGTCACGCCGGCGCGTCAGTCATCCACATTGCCCGGCAGTCGCCGTTCAAACTGTTTCGATCGGATTGCCGGGTGGGGGATTGTTGTGCACCAGGCGGCCGGCATCGGGCCGCGCCGACACCGTGTGATGGATGAGGTCGGTAGCTTTTATCCTGCGCGCCGGATCAAGCTGCGGATCGAAATTTTTCGAGATCGGCGCGGTCGCATCGCACCGCGATGCATAGCTGGCCAGCTTCTGTACGTCGAAGGACAGCCCCGCGGCTTCTGCCTGCCGGATCATCCAGCACAGCGAGATATGCGACAGACCGACGCTCTGGCCGCCGCCGACGTCGGAGTGCACTCCTCGAAACCAGACCTCCCTGAGGGTTTCGAGCGGCGGTACGCTCCCGTCAGCACGTTTGATCCGGGTCGGCCGAAAGTTCTCCCGGCGTTCGTCTAGTGCCAGTGCATGACAGCATTTCTCGACGTTATCCGGCAGGGTCAGGTGCCAGCCGATGTTGATCGGATTGCCGGGAATGCCGAACGAGGCGACCAGATCCCAGATCCCCAGGAAGCGGATGCGAACCTCCGGAAAGTTCTCCTTGACCTCGTTGGCGAAGTGGACCGCCAGCGCCGAACCCCGACTGAATCCGACGATGTCGATCGTCCGGTCACCCTCGGCAAAGTTCCTTTCAAGCGCCTCGATCGCCTCGCGAATTCGCAGTCTGCCGCCGGCTCCAGTGACACCGCCCAACACCTTGCCGATGAATCCGAGGCGAGTGCCGACCCCCTCGAGGTAGTAGATGTGGCCCTGGTAGGCATCGCGAAAGCGGACGACATTGCTGTCCCTGGCTTCGTCCTCCTCGTCTTCGTTCCAGGTGCCATCAAACGCATAGAGTGCCATTGCTCGATCTCCCATCTGAAGGACTGACTTCGGACCCGGCCTTGCCGACCGGCTGCTTGCGCGCAAGTTTCGTCCATTAAATTAGGGGAGTCAACGTAGATCAGCGAATTTCCCAGATAACACAGGGAACACATGCGCGTCAGCTTTTCACCTGCCCGGGCTTCTGTTGCCGTAGCGCTGCGCTCACGGCGCGCGCGCGGGCAGATGATTCTGCTGCTGCGTCCTGCTCAGCCAGTAACCCAGCGCGAGCGCGATGGCGAGTGCGGCCGTCGCGTAGACGTATTCCGGGCTGATCTCCTTGTAATCGAGGATGATGATCTTGCGCAGGACGGCCATATAGGCTGTCGCCAGAACGATGTCGAGTTGCAGCCCGCCTTCGTCCAGGTAACTGATGATGTTGACGAAGACCTCGATGGCGATCAGCACGGCCATGAAGGCGCCGAAGGTGGCGAGGATGTCGCTGATTTCGAGCAGGTAATAGGGGTGCGTGCTGACTCGCGAGTACAGCACATAAACGACATCGGCGACACCCCACCAGATCACCAGCACCATCAGTACCGCCAGGATGCGGGCAGCATGGCGGATGCTGGCCTGCAGGCGGCGAACGAGCGGATCGTCGGAGACGCGATGGATTGACGATTCAGTAGCATTTTCGTGGTCGTTCATGGCTTCCTTTTCCTGGCGTTCGAGAAGAGTCGGTGACGCGACGTGTCGGTATCGATGATTGGCAGCGCCGCCCCCACAATGCACCACCAGCACCTGCAGCGCGAACATGGCGGCGAGCGCCTGCCAGAGCTTGCCGTTGGCAAAGCAGGAGACGTTGAAGGCGCTGCCTTATTCTGCACGCGCGTTGAAGACGTTGAAGAACTGAAACAGGAGAAAGGCAGTAAAGGCGAGCGTCAGCGCGTACTGCGGGTCGTGCGCAGCAAGCCCGTGGCGAAACATGGACAGGGTCCCGACCAGTATGCCAGGGGCGAATTCGGAGTTCATGATGGCCTCTCACGAGGGGAGCCGGTTTCATGCGAACCATGCGAAGATGAAGACGGCCAGCATCGTTACGGCGGTCGCCAGCTTGGCGACCATGGCGACGAGAAAACCGATGCCGGCGGCAATGCCTGCGCGCGTCGCAGTGCCGTGGTCACGGCGCGCGAGGTACTCGCCGCAGACGGCGCCGACGATCGGGCCGAGAATCAGCCCCGGCGGCCCGGCAAAAATGCCGAGAATGGCACCGACGCCGGCACCGGCGATTGCCAGACCGCTGGCGCCGGCCCGCTTGACGCCCCAAACCGACGCGAGAGTCTCGAACAGCCAGGCGGCAATACCCAGCACGGCCAGTATCGCCAGCGTCGGCACACCGACGCGCACGAAGTTGTCAAGCCAAGCGGCCAGCAGCATGCCGGCAAAGAGCAGCGGCACACCGGGCAACAGCGGCAGAAAGACGCCGAGCAGGCCAAGCAGCATGGCGGCAATGGCAACGAACCAGAGCACTTCGGTCATCGCATGACGCCCGAGCCGCTCGCGCCTTGCCGGCCGTTGCACAAGTTCGTCATCATGGACTGTCGTCGGCGCCGACGGTGCGCTCTTCCTTGCACCGCAAGGGAATGACCGCAGTGGTTGTGGTCGAAGCGACGATGACCACCCACATCCATTCCATACTCATGGTCTTCAAGTTGATTGAAGCAGACTACCACGCCATCAAAGCAGCTATTTGCGTGTTAACAAAATATCTAGGCAGTTATTGTATAGTTATTCGGCACGCCCCGGCATGCGATGAAACTTAGCCATAATTACCAGCGGTTGGCAGGCCAAGCAACAGCAGGTGATTATCTTCATGACAAATAGGAGAACAAGAATGTACTATCTGAGAAAGATGGCCCTGTTTCTGATTTCTCAACTGTTGTTCATGGGTCTTGCCTTCGCGCAGACACATGGTACGGCGGCGGAAGCCAAGGCACTTGCGGAAAAGGCGGTTGCTTATGTGAAATCGGCGGGTGCCGATAAAGCGTTTGAGGAGTTTTCGAATCGGGATCCGAAATGGGTGGACAAGGATCTCTATGTCTTCGCCGTAAAAACCGATGGAATCGTGTTAGCCCATGGTGGCAACAAGGCGCTGGTCGGAAAGAGTCTGATCGATATGAAGGACGCCAACGGAAAATTGTTCATCAAGGAAATGTCTGATCTGGCGAAGGCCAAGGGTAACGGCTGGGTCGACTACCTATTCACCAATCCGCAGACGAAAAAGACCGAACCCAAATCCAGCTTCGTCATCGCGATCCCAGGATCCGACGGCTTTCTCGGCGTCGGAATCTACAAATAGCAGACTGGTCTGAAATCTTGAATCGCAGACCCATACTGCGATTCAAGCGATAGCGGAGGTCGACATGCGGTTTCTGGATCGATTGAGTATTGGCGCCAAGCTGTTGCTGGCACCGATGACCATATTGACCTTGCTGTTGCTGCTGGCAGCCAGTTCCTACTACGCACTGACGCTGCAGCAAAGTGCCTTGCGCAATATCTTCCAAGTACGCTTCCAAAATTTCAAGCTGGCATCCGAGAGCGCCACCAAATCCCAAGAAACCTTCGCCGACAGCTACCAGCTCCTTTCTGCAGCAGCGGCAAACTTTCCCGCTGATCGCCTGAAGGAGATGAGCAGGGCTCAGGAAATCGCACTGAGTGAGATGGGCATTCAGATCGGGGAAATCGGCAAGACTGGTTCGCTCACGGCGGAAGAGAAGGAAATTATCGACAAGCTGACCAAGCAACTGGGGATCTATCGCAAGGCATCAATGGATCTCGTCGACGTTTCGCTGACCGATTACAGCATGGGCGCAACCATGATCTCGGTGGTAGAGAAAGAGTTTGTCGCGCTCACCACCCAGATGACGGCACTTCTCGCTCTGGAACAGCGCTTGAGTAATGAGGCCTACGAACAAGCCCGAGCGACCTCGGAGTGGGTGATCAAACTGCTGATCGGCTTGCTGGTGTTGTCGATCGTGCTTGCCCTCTGGGTCAGCTTCATCGTACGGGCACGGATCGTTGCCACAGTCGGGCAGATCAAGTCCGCAGCGACCAATCTCCAGGGTGGAGACTTGACGCACCGGGTACAGGCCGCTGGCCGTGACGAAATCGCCCAGACCGCACAGGCCTTCAACGAACTGATCGACAGTTTTCAAAAGGCAGTGCGCCAGGTACTCGGCGAGGCGGATGCCGTGTCAAACGCATCGCAGAAACTCTCGGCCAGTTCGCACACCGTGGCCAACGGTTCGACACGTCAGGCAGACGCAGCATCGGCAGTTGCCGCGACCATGGAACAGATGGCGGTCAGTGTGTCCTCGATTGCTGACAACGCGCAGAATGTCAAGGAGACCTCGCGCCAGAGCCTCGACAACACGCAGGCCGGCAACGCATCGCTGAACCGTCTGCAGCAGGAAGTCGAGAACGTCCGCCAGGCATTCGTCGCCATCAATTCCTCCGTCGGGGAGTTTGTCCAAAGCACGCGTTCGATCGCCAACCTGACCCAGCAGGTCAAGGAGCTGGCGGATCAGACCAACCTACTCGCCCTCAATGCAGCCATAGAAGCGGCGCGCGCAGGCGAACAGGGAAGAGGCTTCGCCGTGGTCGCGGACGAGGTAAGGAAACTCGCCGAGCGTTCTGCGGCGGCAGCCAACAGTATTGATGGTGTCACCAGAACCCTGGAGCAGCAGGCGGTCGTGGTGGAAGGTTCACTGAGTGAAGGGACCAGTTCGCTGAGCCACAGTGACTCTCACTTGCAAGAACTTGAACGCCTCATCGATGCTGCACACCAATCGGTTTCCGATGCCAGTCGTGGAATTGACGAAATCGCCAATGCCGTACACGAACAAAGCGCCGCTAGTGCCGACATTGCGCGAAACCTCGACGAAATCGTTCGGATGGTGGAGGAAAACAACGCAGCACTCCAACAGGCATCGACAACGACCGAGGAACTCGAAATCCATGCCAGCAATCTTCAGAAGGCAGTGGGAATTTTCCATGCCTGATGGCTGGTCGAACGGGTCTCTCGCCCGGAGGAAGAGCAACCGCTTGCCGTGATTTTGTCGTTACGACGATCCACTGGTGTCTCGATACGATCGGCGCAGCACCCCGGTGGCCAGCGCGGTACCCAGGACGACGACGACGCCACCGGAGAGCATGCTGGCGTCAAGTCTTTCGCCGAGGAAAGCGCTGCCCCAGAGAACCCCGAAGAGCGGGATCAGAAAGGTCACGGTCACGGCACGCGAAGCGCCGACGTTGGCAATCAGGCGAAAGAACAGCAGGAAGGCAAGCGCCGTACAGCCGAGGCCAAGGACTATCGCCGCCGCCCACGCCATGCCGCCGGGTGGCACGCTCGGCCAGAAACAGAGCGCGAAAGGCAGCAGGATGATGGCAGCGACGAGTTGCGATCCAGCCGCACTGACTAGCGCAGGAACACCACCGAGCAACTGCCGGGTCAGATTGGCGGCCAAGCCATAGGAAAGCGTTGCCAGCAACATCGCGACGATTGCCCAGCCGCTGCCGCCAGGCTTGAAATCGGCCTGGCCGGCGGCGAGCAGTAGGACGCCCGCGAAACCGACTGCCAGGCCGGTCTTGCGCCAGGCACCGAGTTGCTCACGGAACCAGAGGGCACCAATCAACGCGGTGAAGATCGGCACCGTGGCATTGAGAATCGAGGCCAGACCTGCAGTGATCGACAACATCGCCCAGGCTATCAGCACGAACGGTAGTGCCGATCCAAACAGGCCCATCACCGCGATGCCTGGTGCGTGCTCGCGCAGCACCCTGCCCTGCTGACGCAGCATCAGCAGAGGCACCAGAAACACCGCAGCAATCGCAACGCGCAGCCAGATCAGCGCTAGCGGCCCAAAAGCCGGCGCAGCGTAACGCATGAAGAGAAAGGAGCCTCCCCAAAGCGCTGCCAGCAGAATCAGATCGCCGAGATCACGCAGTCGCATTGGCTCGCAAGTCCCCGGACAACAACCAGCAACGCCAGAGCGAGATCGATCAGCCGCATGCGTTCAAGCCGAAAACCGGTCGACCGCCACGATTCAAGGATGCTCGTGTGTCGGGGGTGCCTGGAGAAGTCGTGGCCGTTAATGTGATTTTTCTAGAGCAAGGACTGCCCATTGTACCAGCGTTCCTCGGCGCCCGGCTCGGCAAGCGCCGTCAGGACGGCTGCTACCAGTTCATGCGGCGAAGCTGGCAAGTTGAGCTCGCGGTAGGCCTCTGCGGTGCCAAGCATCAGCGCCTCCGAGTGTAGGAGAAGGTAGAGGTTTTGAGGCAACTCAAGGGCAAGCATCTGACACTTTCGAACCGAGAGGGAGTGAGCCTTCCGACAAGTTGCCGGCCTGACTTCATAGATCGTACAGAGTTTGTTCTCAAGAAATGGACAGTCTTGCCTCTCCTGGCCCTGCACAGCACCGGCCTGTGCAAGGTGTGAGCGCAGCCTGTCGACAAGCGCAGAGAACTGCACGGGAGGAAGTACGCCGAGCATTTGCGATATGCGAAAGATTTCAGGCTCGGTCGCTTCAACGCGAACACGGCAGCAATAGGCACACCCTGCCCTGCACTCCGGTGTTGGCCCGGCCTTTGCAGCTCGCATGGCAACCATATCCACACCCCGATGCAGGTTGGCCACAAAGGCAATTGCGTGGGACGAGTTCGGAAGCTGACGAAGAGCGCGGACAGCCACGTCGCGAACTCGCTGAACAGACTCGAGAAGCGCATTTTTCTCTTCCTCGGTCAGCATGCCCATGGCACGTCGTGTGAGGTCTGTCATCGGGAGGCGGTGTTGTAAAAGCATGCGCACAGTATCACGGAGTCACGCCGAAGCATGCTCGAACCCTGGGATCACGTCTGTCCTTTTTTCGCCGCATCTGTTCGGCGAGGCTTAAATGCGGCGGCGAGTGTCCGCGCCAGAACATCTGGATCACGATCCTGAAGAACCGGCTAGCTGTCGGCATGGCCAGCAACTTTCTCGAAAAACGCGGGCACCCCTGGATGCGGTGTGCAGGTTTCTTGGAGCAGATCGGTCGGTGACCCGATTTGTACCGTTGCAGGCGGCTTTCACATTAACGGTCGTCAAGTGCGACTATCCGGCGCTGGCTGTCGTGCGGATATCGCCGCCGCAGGAACTCGAAAACCGATTCGACACTGACAACATAAATTCGGTCACTCCAGCGGTACTCACCGGGATGGTCGTCGAAAGCGATATTGGCCTTGAACATGCGGCCACCGAGGCGGGTCATGGGGGTCAGTTGCAGCAAAGTCGGCTGATAACCCTCCTGCTGCAGCCATCCCTGCGCTTCCGCACGCGTCACAACGTCGCCTTCGGGCGCCATGGCACCGGCCAGGGTTTCCAGACACCATTGGTTCGAGTTCTGATAGACCGTGTTGAACGGATACGCGACCGCGCTGTAGCGCTCCTCGTGAAAGCGTCGGAGCTGCACCGGCGAGGCGAGCACCTTCTCCAGACGCGCTTGCAACTCCGATGGCAAGAGCAGGATGGCGGCTTCGTAGGCAAACACGTCGTCCGCAAAGAAGTTGCCCATTCCCTGCACGTAAAGCCCGGCCTTGGCAGTGCCGCAATGGTTGAGACTATGCACGACAGACCACCGGCCCTCGGCATGGTCGCGCACGGCAAAAGCGAAATGCGAATAACGCAGCTTGTACCTGGAGAGATCCTGTCCGACCCGCGCGACCAGTGCGACGCGCACACCGGTACCATCGAGCAGGGCGACCACCTTCTGCGCCAAAGCAAGCCCCTGCGATATCGTGCCGGCAGCGGCAGCATTTTCCGCGCAGGCCGTGCCCGCGTGTCCGTGCAGCGCCCACGCCAGAAGCACGATGCCGGCGACAAGTCGCAGCGTTGCGGCCGGCAGCACGGTCATTTCAGCGCTTTGCTGTGAAGCAGAGCGTCGCTGCCCCTGGCAGGAATGTACGCGATCTGTTGTCCTTCGATCTGCAGCATGTGCCCATTGGGATCAGCCACCAATGCGGCCTTCTGCCCGGGCTTGATTCCCTTGCCTTCGATCGCCTGATCGGGGACACGAACCGTACACGCCTTCTGCGTACTCCGTTGTCGCACCTCGACATCGGTCATCCCGTTGCCGGCTGGTTTGACACTGGCAACTGCCGCGTCCATGAGAGACTGCATCGCCATGAGCGGCAGGGCGGAAGCCATGACGACCACCGAACCGGTCACCAGCACGCTCACCTCCGACGCCTCCGAAATGCCACGCGCGTGAACAGGCCCAACCGTGCCGAAGATGAGACTCATGCAGCAGCAAGAAAGAAACGATTTCATTCTCCACACCTCCGATGAAAGACCCATGGTCCCATGACCATGATCCTGGCAACTTGCAGAAAATCGAACCGCCACCACCAGTTTTGCGGACAGACTATACTGGCCAAGGCACTGGAAGCAAGCACCACCTGGCCATGCAGGCTTGTCGAGCAATCGGACAAGGAATATCAGGAATCCGAAGGTCATCTCCTGTCGACATCGATCGAGGGAAGACGCGTCAACGATAATGCACTTCGTACGCCGCCCAGTGCAAGGCTCGATTGATACCGAAGAACTTACCGCACTGTATATATGCGACCGGGGTTGTCCAGGGCGCTCCGATCGCCCCGGTGAATCTTCGCCTCCTTCGGCCACGGCGTGTTTCGCGAGGAGTGCAGACGGCTCGTCGGGCCTTTTGCGCAGCGCTTCCGGACGCGGAGCATCGGCCTGCTTGAGCGGCTTCTGCCAGGGGCAGACTCCTGCGGGCCAGGGATCTGCCCACGATGCGAATTGACCGCTTCAGGCCGTCTACACGCTCGATCCGGCATACTCGCATTCGTATGCCCGCTGATACTCGGTGATCATATGCTCGGCTCCGAATTCCGACTCGGCAACACGCCGCCCTTCGGCACCGAAGGTCTGCTGGCGTCCCTCGTCATCGAGCAACTGGTCGAGGGCATTGGCCAGGGCATCGGCATCTCCAGGCGGCACAAGGAGTCCGGTCTTGCCATGCGCTACGAGTGTATCGACCGCACCCACCCGAGTCGCAACGACTGGGAGGCCTGTAGCCATCGCTTCCATGATCGACGTGGGCCGCCCTTCCGAGAGGCTCGGAAGGACGAAGAGGTTCATCGCGCGCAGCCGATCTCGTACGTTGTGGACTTCACCCACGAAGGTGACGCAATCCGTGATCTCGAGGAGGAACGAGAGACGCTCAAGCGTCGCACGGTACGGGCCGTCACCGATAATCACGACGCGCAAGCCGCTTCGCCCTTTGCCGCGCAGCCGAGCCACGGCTTGCAGAAGGTATTCGTGCCCCTTGCGCTGGCTCAGCCGTGCCACGCATCCGATGACGCAGTCGGCCGTCCTCCTCCAATCGGGTACTTCGCGAGGGCGAAAGAATTGCGTATCGACACCACTATGGATGACGCGAAAGCGGTCGCGAGAGATGCCCGATGCGGCGGCGAAAGCGTCCGCCGTTGCTGATGACACCGCGAGCAACGTCGATGTCGAACGTGCAATCCATCGGTACACGAAGACCCGGATGGGTGCGATCGCACCGTTCCAGTCCAGCCCGTGGATGCTGAAAACGAGTCTGCCCGGCGCACCGGCGAGCTTCCATGCGAACCAAGCGTAGATCCAGGCAGTACAATTACGAACGTGCACGACATCGGGATGAAACGCCCGAATCCGTTCTGCCAAATCCCGCATGGCGGCGAGTTTCGAACGACGATTGTCGGCCTCGCATGACCAGACCGGTATCGTCTGCAGCAGCTCGCTGCCCAGGGCGCCCATGTATTCCAGGCATGCGACGCCCTGCCTGTGGCCACGCGCATGGAGACCCAAGGCAATCGTGTGCACGCCTTTTTCCACGCCGCCGACACCCATGCCGAGAATGATGTGCAGGATACTCGGCTGGACGAGTCCTGCGGAACCGCTGCTGTTCCTCATATCGGCAGCATGCCCGGGATACTATGTCGCCCGATAGCGCGCCAGACTCGGTGCATGCCGCATGATCCGGTCGCCGGCTTCGCAGTGGCAGTTCGGGCAGTCGAGCGCAAATGCCTTGCGTGCCGCATCGAAGTGCGCGGGGGTGAAGAGCAGGTCACGCAGACGATGTTCGTGGAGATTGCCGAGATTGAAGGTCACGTAGCACAGTTGCACCGTGCCATCTGGTCCGATCCAAATGAGTTCGGCGGCCGTACAGGGCACGCGCATGCCCGGCCCCAACAGCAGCCAGTCCGGCATCGATCGGATCATCTCGGGTGTTGAGCCGATGATGTCGGGGTGTACGGCCTTCAGGCGGAGCAGCTCCTCGATCACTTCATCGATGCGGGGGCGATCTTCCGGCCGGAAGTAGAGTTCCTGCTCCTGACCCTTCGTAAAATAGGGAAGGGAATAGTGGATCAGATCCACCTGAAAACGCGCGCCGTACTTCTGTGAGAACGCGAAAGCCTCGTGCAAGGTTTCCAGGTTGCACGTGTCCCGTCGGAATAGCCAGTTCAACTGCATCGAAATCTTGCCGTTGTACTTGTGGTGCACCGCGGCCAATCCTCGTTCGAAACGGGCGAAGTGTCCCGGACGCTGGACATAGCTGTCCATCTCCGCACCTGTCCCGTAGAACCCGACCGAAATGTCGCGCAGCCCTGCTTCGTAAAGGTCGTCGATCTTGTGTTCCAGCAACGAAGCGTTGGTTGTGACGAAGGGCGTGATCTTGAGTTTGCGGCAGTGCGCAACGATCGCAGGCAGATCGGGGTGCAGAAGGGGTTCACCTCCGTAAAGGCGAACACGGTGAATGCCGGCGTCCCGCGCATCGTCGAGCACCTCCCTGATCATGTCGAACGAGAGTTGCTCTCCGACCATGAAGTCGCGTTCATAGCAGCAGCCGAGGCAGCGCCAGTTGCAGTGACCCGTCAATGCCAGAAAGAGCCGTGCGGGGCGAGGTCTGATGATCGACGGAAAGACGCCGCCGAGCATGTGACGCTGCTGCTCGACCCAATTCTCGGCCTGGACGAGCGCCCGACGAACCTCGGGTTTGTCGTCCGTCAGCCGGCCGACGGCCTTGCGTGCCTTGTTTTTGAGTCTGTTGATAGTTTCGGTGATCATGGTCATCTCCTCAGTCCCTACCAAGCCCCAGAGACGGCTGCAGTTGACTTGACTCGACTCGAAGAGCTCGCTTATCCAGTGTAGCACCGCATCAAGAGCGCCGGAGCGAGATTCTGCGATCTGTCCATGATGTCCGGGGAACAAGCATCGGCTTCACTCACTCGGACCGATGCCCGTGCATTTGCTATGGTGATCAAGCCAGAATGTCGTCGAGCAAGAAGCCATTCGCCGTCGCGCACCCGGTCGACCGTGTGCTCTGCGAGCATTGCACAGACGGATGCATCTCTGGGCAGAGAGTCGTTTTCGACCGGTAGAACCGGCACTTACCGGCCTTCCTTCCTGAGCTTGGCCAGCAGGGCCTGGATTTCCTGGCGGCGACCACTGTCGGCCAGTTCACGACCGGGACGGGGCGGCGCTTTGAGCGCCTTTTCGAGATGCGTGAGCGCCTCGACGGTCTTGCCGCGCTCGGCAAGATACTCACCGTAAAAGAAGTTCGGGTCAATGCCGTCCGGGTTGATCGCCAGCGCCTTCTTGAAATACTCCTCGGCGCGTTCCTTGTCACCGAAGCCAACCGGCCAACCCGGCACCTTGGCGTACAGCGTCGCCAGACTTGTGTACGCCGAACCGTTGAGCGCCTTGTCATTCAGCTTGAGGGCTTCGTCCAGACGCTGGCGCGCTTCCTTGGCCAGCGACAGCGCGCCGAGGCCGCCCTTGGCGCCCGCCTCGCTGGATAGAACGATGCCCTCCCAGATCAGCGGCTCGGACATCTTCGGGTTGCCATCGACGACCTTTCTTGCCTGGACGGCCAGCGCACGATAGCTGTCGGCCTGCTGCTTCTCCGGCTGACGATACTTGATTTCCGCCCATTGCTCCTGAATCGGGCGGATCAGATCTTCCGGCGTCGACGCCAGCGCCAGGTTCGTGCAAACGAGGAAGAACGGCAGCGCGAGGAGCCGGCGAGCCTGACAACACATGTTCATTGGGTGAATCCTTTTACTGGAAGAATCAAGAGGAGGAGCCATGCTGTTTGATGATCGCCAGCTTGCCGGCCAGTCCACGATCGATGAGCGATGGCGCGACGCCGTTGAGCCAGGCGAACAGTCGTTCGGGAAAGCCGAAATGATGCTCGCCGTGACCGCGGCGCAGGGCACGGACGACTTGCCGGGCGACTTCTTCGGCGCTGTCGCTGTGGTTCTTCAGCGCACGGTTCAGCGCCTTGACGGCATCGCTGTTGAGTGGCGTGTCGATGGCGCGGGGCGCAAGATGGATGACCGCCACCAGCGAATCGGCCAGTTCCCGACGCAAAGCCTGGGAAAACCCGCGCAGCCCGGCCTTGGCCGCCGAGTAGGCGGCGAAACCGGGAAATGGCAGGCTACCGAAGGTCGACCCGATGTTGACGATCGCCGCTTGCGGCTGCGCCTTGAGCCACGGCAGCAGTGCCTGGGTGAGATGGATCGGCGCCTCGAGATTGGTCGCCAGAACCTGCTCGATGGTCGCCCAATCCTGATGCTCGAAGAGGCCAAAAGCGCCGATACCGGCGTTGTTGATCAACACGTTGATGTCGAACTCGCGTGCCGCACCGGCAAGCGCCGCAATGCCGTCCGGCCGGCCGAGGTCAGCGCAGATGCTGGCCGCACCTGGCCCCAGCGATGCGACCAGGGAACCAAGGCGACCGCTGTCGCGCCCGGCAAGCAGCAGCGCGGCACCGGCGTCGGTCAACTGCTGGGCGAGTTCCTGGCCGAGTCCGCCGCTGGCGCCCGTCAACAGAATGCGTGCATTTTCTAGTTGCATGACCGTTCCCCGACGCTTGACAGGGCTCGGAATACGTCCCCGTAGAGTTTGTAGAAGACCCGCGCACTGTGCACGACATCGTCCTGATCGGCGGGTGTCATCCTTTCGAGCAGCGCCGCCAGATGACGGGTGTGCTCCTGGTCCAGAGTGCCGTGAGAACGCAGATAGGTGAAAGCGGCATTGGGCAGCGCCAGCGCCTGCTGAATGCGGTCGGCTGCCTGCAAGGCCAGAGCCACGCTGGTCCCCTCAAGAACGAAGACCATCCCGAAGAACGCCGCTGGATTGCCACGACTGAGCAGGTCGTAGGCGTAAGCGATCATCACCTCGGCCGGAAGATCGGGCCGACTCATGCGCACGGCGGCGGCGTCACCACCGGCGGCAGTGATGTCGCTGAGGATCCATTCCTCGTGGCCAATTTCCTCGTCGATGTACTCGGCAACCGCTCGCCGCAGCCAGGACAAACGTTCGGGCAGGCGCCCACCGAGGGTCATCAGCAGGGGCGTCGTATGCCGGACGTGGTGATAGGCCTGTCCGAGGAAGGCAAGGTAGCTCTCCAGACGCACGCGGCCCTGCAGGCAATCGGCGATCACCGGCGCGGCCAGAAAATGCGCACGCTCCGCAGCCGTGGCGTCGATCAATTGTTCATGAAACGACATCGGCTGCTTCCCTCTCGCGATACAGCGCCGCCAACTCGGCAGCGTGGTGACTCAAAATTGCACTACGAATCGGACGGCCGTTACCGGTGGCCAGGCCATTGGTGGTGCTGAACGGCGCGGCGGCAAGCCAGCGCCCGATACGCGTGTAGTCCGGCAGCGCATTGTTGGCCCGCTGTACCGCAGCCTCAAGACTGGCGCGGTCGACCCCGGGCGATGCGACGAGCACGGCACTGAGCCAGGGTTTGCCGTCACCGGTGACGACCGCTTGCGCGATGGCCGGCTGCGCCAGCAGGATCGATTCGACCCACTCGGGCGCGATGTTGCGGCCCCAGGAAGTAATCAGGACATTCTTGCGCCGCCCCGACAAATGGAGATGGCCGTCAGCGCCGAAGCGACCCAGGTCTCCCGTGGCAAACTCTCGCACGGGCGCGATGATCCCGGCCTGCCCGGTTGAGCGATCACCGACATAGCCGAGAAAACCACGCCCCTCGACCCGAATTTCGCCATCGTCGATACGCACGGCGAGATGATCGAGCGGGCGTCCGACATTGATGCCGTCATCACCCGGGCGATTGAGGCTGACCACCGAGCCACACTCGGTCAGCCCGTAGCCCTCGTAAACCGGCAGACCCCATTCACGTGCCTGAAAAAGGAGATCCGGGGAGACCCGGGCACCACCGACGGCGACGTAGCTGAGTCCCGATGGCGCACGTTGTTGCGTGGTCGCCAGGAATATAGTCCAGGCCTTGAGCAACTCGGGAACAAGGATCAGACTGTCCGCAGCCGCTGCACAAACTGCACGCTGCAGCGCCGCCGGAGTGAACGCGGCCATACCGTGCCAGCCCAGGGAGGACAGATCGGGTAAACAGATCCGGGCGGCGCGCAGCAGTGGCGCGTAGATGCCCGCGCAGTTCTCGAGCAGCAAGGACAAGGGCAGGACTGCCAGATGAGTGCAAATCGGCAGATCAGCCAGTCGATTCACAAGCGCTCGGGCGGTAGCCATCAGGCCGGCAGCGCTCAGACAGACGCCTCTCGGTGCCCCCGTGCTACCCGAAGTGAAGGAAATCTTGGCGGTGCCGGCGGGCAGGAATACTGCCGACAACGATCGCTGCATCCAGGTTAGCCCGTTCCATTCGCCGCTGCTGACAAAACCGAGATCCAGTTCGGCAATACGTGCAGGCTGGTCGGTCAACAGCGTATCGGCTGCACTCTGCTCCAGGGCGTGCGCCAGTTGCGGCTGGCTGAAGAAACCGGGTAGCGGCAGATGAACGGCGCCGGCACGCAAGGCAGCGAGGTCGGCGATCGCCCACGCTGGCCCATTGTCGGCGAGGACGGCGAGGACGCGCGTGCCCGCCAGCCGCCCGGCCAGATCCTCGATCTCCAACCGCAACTCGGCAGCGCACCAGGTTTTTGTGACCCCCTGCAGGACGACCTCGTCGGGCGCCCGTTCGGCCAGAGCGGCAAACAGGATTCCGGCGCTCATGTGTGCTGGCCGATCCGCTCGATCGCCATGCGGATTCGCCCGGCGACAACGATCGGCTGCGAGTCGTAATAGTGGCCCCAGGCGCCGGCAGCATCACCGAGACGGGCAGGGTCGGCCGGGGCCAATGCCAGCAAGGGAAGGCCCAGGCGGGTAAAGATGCCGATCAGCTCACGCGTGGCGGTGAACACGACCCACTCGTAACCCAATCGGTCGAGGTGAGTTGCGAGGGCCAGAACCACCTGTATGGTGCCGCCGGCCTTTTCGGCAGCGAGATGGCCCACTTCGACGATGCGCTCACGACCAACTCGCTGGTCGGCCAGTTGCGCCATTGCCTCTTCAACAGGCTGGTCAAGGTAGCGCTCGAGAAACAACACTTCGCTACGAGCGGCGCGCCAGCCGGTGGCGGCCACGATCCGTTGCTGCTCCTCGATGAGCAGCAGATTGGGGGCAAACGACGATACCTGGGCGCCGTGGTGGCGCGCGAAGTTCATTCTGATGAAAGCTTCGGTTTCTCCGCGCCGCGGCGAATCGACGACACTGTGAGTGACGGTGAGCGGGCAGGAACGGTTTTGAAATATGTCGCGTTTTGCGGTCTGCATGGCAGATCCCCGGTAAGGAAGCGCGGCAGTTTATGAGCCGTTGCTTAACTTCCCCTTAATGGCCGCAGCAATTTGAGACACCACCGACTTTGAAAGTAGTGAAGGCCAAGACAGGATTAGCCTTGCCGGTCATGCTCGCGATGGCGCTTCGGTACATCCTGCGGTGCATGCTCACCAAATGTGCTCACTGGTCCAGACTCCCCGACCAGTCAGTGCTTGGCGCCACCAGGCAACTCCCGAGGAAGTGCTCTCAATTGGACGACAGAAATATGCCTAAGCCGGCGAAGCCGGAA
>NZ_JDST02000025.1:0-8176 GCF_000584975.1 Candidatus Accumulibacter cognatus
TTAAAAGTGATGGGTGGTAAGGGCGTACTCTATAAGTCATAGCCTTATACACAACTCATCTGATATCATAAATATCAATATGAAACAATAAGTTACCGAATTGCATAAAAACCTGCTCGTTTGAGCATGTTTCATCTAAAAATCAACGAGTTAGATCGCTTTGTTGCTCATGCTGAATGAGTTGTGTATAAGGCTATGCTCTATAAGTACGCTCGCAATGGCCGTGCAATCTGAAACAAGGCCATGTAATTCCTGAACTGTTCAGCGCGAAAGTAAAATAAAGTGGTCGGGTCCGAGGTGAACCACTTTAATCGGAGCAGCGTATTTTCGACGCTTTCCTGGGGAACAAGCCGGGCATTGCCAAGCGTCATCTCGGAGGGTGCCAAGTATTCTACAATAGGGTTAAGAATGGGGATGGAACATTTCAGGAAGTGCAGTGCACCGGTTGTTGGCATATCGTACATCAAACAAAGATCACAACTCTCTGCATGCTGATCCATGGTTTCGTTGGCGTTTCTAGTCAACTCTGCAGCGGAAACTCCAATATCCCTCTCCAACAAGTTTATAATCGAGTAACTCGGTTTGCAGCGTATTTTAAGGACGATGCCGTTCTGGTTGCACCAGGAAACGATCTGTCTTATTCCTTGCATGTAGGGTTGGTAGCGCGTGAAATAAAATCCATTGAGTGACAGGGAATTAAGCAGCAGAGAGATCGTCCTAATCTCGCCAACGATACTCGAGCTTCTGAAGGTTTCCGGATAAGCAATTTTAAAATTCAGTACGCTCTTGTGGTTGGCATCAAAAATTTCCTGGCCATGTATCGGATGACTGAGAACCGTGATGTTCCTGTATTTGAACTCGATGTCATTGACGCATTTGGAGTGGGGTAGAAGAATGACGGGCAGTGAGTGCTTCTGTGCAAAAGAAATGATCGGGCCATGAAATCCGGCATCGTGATCGGATAACACTATTCTTGATGGTTTCGAGTTTTTGAAATACCTGGAAAACTGGTAATAGGTGACCAGCTGCGCACAGTAAGTGTTGCTGATTTGTTGGGTTTGGCGTTGGCGGTAATTCGGTATGACCAGATGTGGCTGCAATATCCGGTCCAGTTTTTCAGCTAATTTACGGGAAAAATTATTTATTTTTGTGCGGATCTCTTCCGGTAAATTGGCGAGGGTACTCTCTAATTCGGTCAGTGCCAGGGTTTTAATTGCGGGTAACGGGATGTTGAAATTCTTTGCCTCGATATTGATCAGTGTTTTCCCGGTCGAAATCATTTCCTGGAAAAAATAATTGATATCATACCAGCATGTCGGTAAATGAATCAGTAGCTGTTCAAGTTCTTCATTCTGATTTCCTTCTGGTAACTCAGGGATCAGATGGCCGTCATCATCCTTGCTTCCATAGGTAAAACCTGAAAATTCGATGTCATTGGACTTCAGGTTCCACAAGAGCAAGATCGAGGGAATGAATGAATTGAAGTAATATGAGCCAGGGGTATCACAGATGAAGAGGTGTACCTTCGTTCCGGCTAGTTGGTTACCAAAATTCTCCCATAGTGCCGTGTACCACTTGAGGGTGATGAAAATATAATACAGATTCAGATGCTGCCATCCCTCTATGGATACCTCGGGGACAATATCTCTGACTTCGAGATCAAGAGTCCTCTCCAGGTCGAACGCAGCAGAGTGGGCACTGGCGTCCAGTTCATGATAGAGCGGGCAATTATCAAAAGGTGTATAAACGATGTTCCTCAGTCCGCTCGCCGAGATCGGGTCAACCAGTATCGGGTCGAATGTGTATACGGTATACGAGGACAGGTTTCTGGCGATTTGTAGGGCTGGGGGAATATCCGCAGCATTGATAATTATGATCGAGTTTTCCATCGCAAGATTCTTCTTCCCTCATTCCCGCAACTTGTCGCGCAACTGCGAGTACGCTTCCCTGTAATCGTGGAACCCCTGCTCCCTCATCGCGATTTTCAGAGCGTCGCTCAGCACGGCTTCGAACTTGAACTGATTCAGGCGGCTACCCGACCAGGCACAATCGAAGGTATTGTAAGCGCGGACACGCCACCTGGGATCGACCGTCAGCAATATGGATGCAATACGTTCCATCAGGAAGACTTTTCTCTGCACGGAGCCTGGGTAGGATGTTTCGAAAATCAGCAACTGTTTGAGCGCGCTGTCCTCTCCTTCGCAGATGGAAAATAACTGCTCGTTGAGACTGAGCCAGGCGCGCCAGAACGCGGGACGTGCGGCAAAGAAATTGCTGAAGATGATCTGCCGAGAATCCATGACCAGCGGCGCCAAGCCGATCGGCATGCCAACTGCCGCAAAGAAGGTTTCGCTGGCCGCGATAAAACCCGGCGAAAACAGTTCCTCCTGTTCGAATACATTGAGGAAAAAGGCCCCCATGTCAGGTTGCGGGCTGAATGAAACCACATCCATGTCTGTGCCGGCTGCCTGCACGAAATTTTTCACCTGGGCATGGCTCAGTCCAGTCTTCTCCTGGAAGCGCGGTGAGAAGAAACCATAATACGCATGCTCTTCGAGATCTTCATCGATCAGGAATCTGCGAATCGGCCAATATTCACGCCAATCATTTCTGGGGCTATTGACATTGTCCAGGATCAGGTAACCCGGAGGGGCCTCAGCAAGGGTCTTTTCAGAGTAGGCAATGTGATAGAGATGGACCGGGTGCAATGCTGGATTCATTACCTGCTGCGTCGGGCCATTAGTTTTCCCGGTTTGCATCAGCCGTCCGCTAGCGCCTTGACCACATATTGAAATGGGACTGCATCCTGTAGGGCCATCTCGGGATCGTTACCGGATGCACGTGCCATCTGCCGGATCGCTGCAGCCATTTCATCAGTAGGTTGATCGAGGAGACGGGCAATCATGTTGAGCACCTGGAATCCGTGCGAATTGAACAGATCGATAATGGTCAGGCGGGTAAGCCAGCGAATATGGGTACGATCAAACAGACCGGAGTCCTGATAGATGAACAGGCCGGCGTTAAGCCGGGACTGGACGCCCCAATATTGCGCATTCGGGATGCAGGCAATCACTTCGGTGCGGCTGCGCGCATTGGCCTTGATGCGCTCCAGCAGTTGCCATGGATCGTAAAGATGCTCCAAAGCGTCAGCAAATACCCAGCAGTCGGCATCACTCAGCTGGTGAAATGTTTCGGCAGATAAATATTCGACATTGCCATGGATCACCTCCGTGCAATGCTGCCTGGAGGCTTCGGCGTAGTCCGCATCGATTTCTATGCCCACATAGCGGCAGCCGGGATTGATGCCGCGATAGGCTCGCGCCAGAGCACCACTGCTGGAGCCCACTTCCACCACGCCTGTATAGTCGCTACGCATGAAGTTGAGAACATCCGGATTGTGAATTTGATTGAGCGGGGTTTGTCGCATTGCTGGTGCTGGATGCACGGGGGTCCTTTCAAGAAGGTCAGATTTGCTTCACAGTGGCGATGAAGTTGTCGGGAGATGCATGGTCAATTGCAACAACCGGCTTTCTAGATTGCGTACGAACAAGTGAGTATCGAACAGCACTCCCTGAGTGCGCTCTCTGATCAGGTGTGCCCGCATCCGTTCGCATTCGGTTCGACGATGACCCAGGGCAACCGCCTTTTCTTCATAGTCACTGAGCTGGTAGGTAATCAGTTCCCCGAGATTGGCTGCGGTCAGCAGCGCGCCAGCCATACGGGACGCAAAGGTACGTCCACTCCGGGTCAGTACGGGCAGGCCCATCCATAGGGCGTCGTTCGCAGTTGTGCCGGCATTGAATGGAAAGGTGTCAAGGAACAGATCCGCAATCTGGTAGCGGGCCAGATAGTTTTCAGGAGCAACCCGCTCGGTGAAGATCAGGCGGGAGGGTTCAATGCCCTGATTGATGGCTTCCTGACGCAGGTTTGTTTCAGCCCAGGGATTGTCGGCCAGTAACCACAACACGCTGCCGGACACACGGCGCAGGATGTTCATCCAGACGCTGAACATTTCTGGGGTGAACTTGAAGTTGTTATTGAATGAGCAGTACACAAAGCGGTCTTCCGGTAGCCCGCAGCTCGCCCGGCTAGGGGGGGTTCCCAGCGCGCGCTTGCGGTCGCTGACCTGATAGATGTCAGGCATATAGAGGGGCATTTCGGAATAGTAGCGTGCTTCCTCTTCGGGGATGAGGAAGCGGTCGGCAATGACATAGTCGATGAATGGGAGGCCGGTGGTGGCAGGCAGGCCGAGATAGGTGATCTGTATTGGGGCCGGTCGGTAGGCCAGCATGTTCATTCGGGCACCAGCAGTCTGGCCCTGCAGGTCCACCAGAATATCGATCTCGTGTTCCCGAATCAGGCAAGCCGCTTCCTCGTCGCCGAGTTGATCGATACGTTGGAAGTGATCCATGGCGGCAATCACCCGCTTGCGTACCTCCGAGCCATCCTCCGGACTCCAGCAATACGCATAGACCTCGAATTTCTCTCGGTCATGGGATTCGAACATCTCCACCATCAGCATCGCGACCGGATGCAGGCAGAAATCCGAGGAGCAGTAGCCGATGCGGATTTTCCGGTGTCCGTAGCCTCCTGGCTTGGCGAGGGATGGCAGATCCTTGAGTACCTTCTTGTCCGCGTAGCGTCGCGCGGCGGCCAGTTGTACCGCAGGATCATCGGTCATCGCAAGCATGGCCAGGGCGGAGGTGGAATTCTCCATCAGTTCCGGGCTGACCTTGCCGGTGGGGCGATAAACTGGCCAACAGCATTGTTTCATGCGCAGGAATACCCAGTGGTGGAGTACATCCGACTGGGTGGGATCGATCGACAGACTCCTGTCGAGATAGTCCGTGGCATCCCGATATTCCTTTTTGATCTCCAGTACCCGGCCAAGATTGTTCAGGGCAAGCAGCAGGAAGGGCTTGTATTCATCCGTGTCGGCGGGAACATTGCGTTCAACCCATAGCCACTCTTCTACCGCCTGGTCCAGAAAGCCCCGGCGCTCAAGGACCAGCCCAAGGTTGAGTCGAGGTTGAATGAAGCCAGGAGACAGGGCGATCGCCTGCCGGTAAGCCTCTTCCGAAGCCACCAGATCCCCGAGATTCGACAGCGTTGCGCCGAGGTTGAAGTACGCCGCATGGGCGTGGGTTGAAGGGGTTCTCTTGAGCCAGGTCTGGTAGAGGATCGCTGCCAGGGGCGCGCGCCGTTCCTGCTCCAGTTTGCTGCACTGGTCGATGAGTTGCAGCAGTTCGAGTTGCCCGTTCCATGCCTGCATCAGCAGAGAAACAATTACATCGTCGCGCACTACCACTCCCCTCAAGGCTGCCATCCCGAATTCATGGTTACAACGAGCCTGGATTATATCCTGAAAACGGGCCTCGGCGATCTTTGCAGGGTAATCATAACTGATTGTAATAATTGAATAAGATCATCGGTTCAGAGGGTACGCTTGCTGCAGATCAGGCGACAGACGGATGCTGCACGCACAGCTTCCGATCAATCGGCAGACTGTCCTGGATGGCATGAGACATCTTCAGCCAAAAAAGGAAGCGGGGCCGAAAAGGCCCCGCTGCATGGCTGAACCGCTGTTTAACTACCTGTCGCGAGCATGCCCTTGGTGATCGCATCCAGGCTTGGCGGATTGGTCAGCGAGTTGGTCGCCACCGTCTGTGAAGCCTGGGATGCACCGAACGGATTGCCGTTCGGATCGTATTGCTGCAACAAGGCCGCAATGCTTGCCTGCGGGGCGAGTTGAGGCAGGAGGCTGGTACCAAAAGCGTTCGGGTCGGGCGCTGCCTGTCCGGTGTTGAACGAGGAGATGGCCTGCAGCATGTTGCCCACATTCGCTCTGAGATCCGCCGCCGCCGCAATGGTAGGCGGCGCTGCCTGGATTGCGGAGTTCTTGTCGGTTGCGAACCAGACGTCAGCCATCTCGTGACTTGTCCCATCGGTGGTCTGGTAACTCGAAATCAGTCCGACGATATTGCCCGCATCGACCACCGCAGTTCTCGTCGCATTCAGGTCGAGTTGAACTATTTCCAGCGACTCGAGGGAACGTAGTTCTCCCGACTGGCTGATCCCGTCCGAATTGCCGTCTACCCAGACTGCCAGATCCGACCAATGATCGTCTGCCGAACTGATGACGCCGTCGGCATTGCTGTCGATTTCGCTCAGGGCGACATAGCCGTCTGCAGCCTTTTCGCCGTTGGCCAGCGTGACCGATGATCCGAACAATTCACCGCCGTCGTTGATGGTTCCGTCGCCATTGCGGTCCATGACCAGGAGGCCGTCACCGCTGGCAACCCAGCCGGTATGAATCTTGTCGCCGGTTGCCAACAGGTCGAACTGAACGCCCGAAGAAATGCTCTGCGATAGTTTGCCATCCTCGTTGAGATCAAGAATCAGGGGCGTCGAAGCGGAGTTGACCTGAGCCGTGGTCAGGGCGGCGAGTTGTGTGGTCGTCAGGAACATCCCCTTGAGGGCATAGGTCTGAGCGGTGCTCATGGCGGCGAGCTGGCTGAGGGTCAGGACGGGAACCTGAGCGGCGGTGAGTGCGGCGAGCTGAGTGGTACCGAGTGCTGCGACATCGGCGGCTTCCATGGCCTTTACCTGGGCAGTGGTGAGGCCGCTGGCGATCTGGGTGACCGTGAGTGCGGCAACCTGCGCGGTGGTCAGAGCGACGATCTGGCTGGTTCGCAGAGCTGCGATATCGGCAGCTTCCATCGCTCTCACTTGGGCAGTGGTGAGGCCGCTGGCAATCTGACTGGCGGTGAGCGCGCCGACCTGAGTCGTGGTCAGCGCGACCACCTGAGCGGTGCCAAGGTTGGCGATCTGACTGCTGGCAAGGGCGGCAATCTGGCTGGTCTTGAGTACCGCGACATCAGTCGCCTCGATCGCCTGCAACTGGGTGGTGGTGAGGCCGTTGACGAGCTGATTGGTGGTCAGTGCGCGGACCTGCGCCGTGGTCAGTGCGACGACCTGGGCGGTGTCGAGACTGGCCACCTGGGAGGTAGTGAGGGCGGCGATCTGCGACGTGCCGATGCCGGCGATCTGACTAGTGCGCAGGACGATGGCGATCTGACTGGTGGTGAGCGCGGCTACCTGGCTGGTCTTGAATGCCGAGACTTCGGTGGCATCCATGGTGCTGAGCTGGTTGGTGGTGAGGCCGCCTGTGATCTGGGTGACCGTGAGTGCGCCGATCTGTGAAGAAGTCAGCGCCGCGAATTGGGAGGTGCCGAGGTTGGCGATCTGAGTAGTGCTCAGAGCGGCGATCTGGCTGCTCTTGAGTGCTGCGACATCAGTCGCCTCGATCGCTTGCAGTTGGGTGCTGGTGAGGCCGTTGACAAGTTGATTGGTGGTCAGTGCGCGGACCTGCGCCGTGGTCAGCGCGACGATCTGGGCGGTGCCGAGACTGGCGACTTGGGCGGTGGTGAGGGCGGCAACCTGCGACGTGCCGATCCCGGCGATCTGGCTGCTGCCAAGGACGATCGCGATCTGGCTGCTGGTGAGCGCGACCAGCTGGCTGGTCTTGAGTGCCGCGACATCGCGGGTTTCCAGGGCCGTCAGCTGGTTGGTGGTAAGGCCGTTGATGAGCTGGTTGGTGGTCAGGGCGCGGACCTGCGACGAGGTCAGCGCGACGATCTGGCTGGTGCCGAGATTGGCGATCTGAGTGGTGGTCAGGGCGGCGACCTGACTGGTCTTGAGGGCCGCGACATCGGCGGTTTCCATGGCCGCCAGCTGCGCGGTGGTGAGGCCATTGACGAGCTGATTGGAGGTGAATGCGGGAACCTGCGCGGAGGTCAGGGCGGCGATCTGGGCGGTGCCGAGAGCGGCGACCTGGGTGGTGGTCAGGGCGGCGAGCTGGGCGGTTCTGATCGCAGCGATCTGGCTGCTGCCAAACACGATGGCGATCTGGCTGCTGGTGAGCGCGGCCACCTGGACAGTCTTGAGTGCCGCCACATCACGGGTTTCCAGGACCGTCAGCTGGTTGGTGGTGAGGCCGTTGATGAGCTGGTTGGTGGTGAGCGCGGCGACCTGCGACGAGGTCAGCGCGACGATCTGGCTGGTGCCGAGATTGGCGATCTGAGTGGTGCTGAGGGCGGCGACCTGGCTGGTCTTGAGGGCCGCGACATCGGCGGTTTCCATGGCCGCCAGCTGCGCGGTGGTGAGGCCATTGACG
>NZ_JDST02000025.1:8215-20889 GCF_000584975.1 Candidatus Accumulibacter cognatus
GGCGACCTGCGACGTTCTGATTGCAGCGATCTGGCTGCTGCCAAGGACGATGGCGATCTGGCTACTGGTGAGCGCGGCCACCTGGACAGTCTTGAGTGCCGCGACATCACGGGTTTCCAGGACCGTCAGCTGGTTGGTGGTGAGGCCGTTGATGAGCTGATTGGTGGTGAGCGCGGCGACCTGCGACGAGGTCAGCGCGACGATCTGGCTGGTGCCGAGATTGGCGATCTGAGTGGTGGTCAGGGCGGCGACCTGGCTGGTCTTGAGTGCCGCGACATCGGTGGTTTCCATGGCCGCCAGCTGCGCGGTGGTGAGGCCATTGACGAGCTGATCGGTGGTGAATGCGGCGACCTGCGCCGGGGTAAGCGCCACGATCTGGGTGGTGCTAAGGCCGGCGGCGATCTGGTTGGTGGAGAGTTCCCGGATCTCGCTGGTCGTCAGTGCGGCGATTTGTCCGGCATCGAGAGTACTGATCTGCGTGGTCGTAAGGGACGTAATGATTGACATCTATTCATCCTCGGAGACTTCTTTTGCCCTGAAAGAAGTCTCGAAAGTAAATTAAATTATTGCGCAAGGGCGTTTTTTGGGATGCCGGTCGAGCACATCGAAACGCGTCAGACGATTAGATCATCGGCTTGCGTCAGGAAAACTTTAGCCAACTTTTAGCCAACTATTTCACAGATTCAGTCTTTTTTGCCTGCGCCCGAACATTGGCCGTGCAGGGTTTCCCACGCCGGCCAGCAGCAGGAGGCCGAGCCTGCCTGGTCATGATTGGCCTGCTTTCGGTTTCGCATCATGGGTTGCTGCGGCGTCTGCCGCTGCTCATTGAGCGGGCTGGATACTCGCTGGTGGCGCGGTAATTCCCAATGACGCGAGGTCCAGGCCGGCCTGTTCGAACTGGCTGCGCAGGGCTGCGACCTCGCTGCGCAATCGTGTGCGGGTTCCGGCGTCGGGGGCGACCACGGCCAGCGTGATCTGCTTGCCCTGGATGTGCAGCCGGGCATCGACCTCGCCGAGCTGGGGAAGTGTTAGACGCAGCCGTGTCTGCCACTTTTCGCTGTTCTCGCCGGAATCAGCAGCGCCGTCACCCCTGCGTTCACGGTGGTTAATTTCGTTGGCAATCTCCCAGCGGATTTGCTGACCGGGCCAGATTTGTCCCTGCCATGAAAAATTCTGGGTCGCAAAGGCTTCGAGTTGCTGCTGGACGATCGCCTGCGCCTGTGGGGCGACGGGCTGGGAAGGCAGTACTGATGAGGGAGGCTGAAGAGTTTGGGATGGTTGGGTTTGGGAAGATTGGGCCGACTGGCTGCTAGTAGGGTTCAGATCCACTGGCCTGGCCTGTGCCTGGGTGGTTTCCACGGCACTGCCTGACATGGCCGGTGGTTCGGCAGCCTGGGGGAACTCCTGCAGGGTCACGACTGGGGTAGCCGGAAGCCGGGGCGCCGTGACTGGCGGTTCGGCCAACACTGGAGCCGGTCTTCCCTCTGGCACTTGCAGCAGTGATGCTGACTGGTGGGTGGCGGGACTTGGGTCTACTGGCCTGGTCTGTGCTTGCGTGGCCTCCACGGCGGGGTCTGTCATGCCGTGGGGTTCTCCTGCCAGGGACGATGCCTGTGCAGCCGTGATCTGGGGAGCCGCCTCTAGTGGTGTGGCCACCAGGGAAGCCGATTTCCCCTGCACTTCCTGCAATCCGGGTGCCGGCGCGCTGATGGAGAGGTTCAGGTTCAGGTCCACCGGCCTGACCTGTTCTGATGTGATCCCGACGGATGCGTCTGGCATGGTGAGAGGCTCGGCAACCGGGGATGATGCCTGCGTGGTCGCAACTTGGGAAGCTGTGAGCTGTTTCGCTGCGACCAGGGGAGCCAGCTTCCCTTGTGGCTCCTGCAGCAATTGCGCCTTGCTGTAGCGGCCCCCAAGCCATTCCGCCTGATGCGATTCGTAAAACATGCCGCTCTTGCTGATCGCCTCCTTGAGTAGCGGCAGCAGCTCCTGGGCGTTAGCCGGCGGGCTGGCGGCGATCGGCTGATTGCCGTTGAGCGGCAGCGCCACGGGGCCGGCGTTGCGTGTGCCGCCAAGCAGATCGCCGATCAATTGCCCGGTGCGGCTCAGACTGGTGGTGGCAGCTTCGATACCACCCCGACCGCCGTCGGCTCCTGCTTTTGCCAGCACCGCCAGAGTCAGCTTGCCGTTGCTCTCGGCGACCTCCAGCTCGATCGCGTCGCCGCTCCTGGCGGCAAAGGGCAAGGCAAGGGTGACGCTGCGCTGGTTAATCAGCGCACGGTACGAGCCGTTAGGCAGCAGCGACTGGATTTCAGCCAACAAGCGCTGTCCGACGACGAGGCCGGACAGTTTGTCGGTAATCTCCTGTCCCGGTGGTGTCGGCCGCGGCGCGAGATCGGCAGTCGGCTGCAGGCGGTTGGCGATGTCGGGGCGGATCATGGCTTACCGTGAAAATCGCATCAGCGACTCACGAATCTCCTCTCCCACTCGTGGGGGAGGGGTCGGGAGAGAGGGAAACGGTCATGACTTTCATGATCGGGGGGCGTGGAAAGTTCATGACCGTTAGACGGCAATTCCCTCAAACCTCTCGCAGGACGACGCGCAGTTCGTTCAGGCGGGCTTCGACCAGCGGGCGGATGCGCGCATCGCAGCGCTGGCAATTCTCGATCAGCGTGCGCGCACGCACGGCCGCCGCAGGTGCGAGCTGGCTTGTCAGGTTGTTTGGCAGGCTGTCGGTCAGGGCTCGGCGGTCAGCCTCGTACCTGGCCAGCAAGTCCCAGTCACTGTTCTCGGCGGCACTGAGCATCGCTTCGGCAAGCGCCAGCAGGTGCTCGAGCGCGCTCAGGGAGGAACTCATGCAACGGCTCTTTGTCGCGCTTGGGGTGAGATTTCTCGCCAGGCGCCATGAATCTCTTCGAGCAGGGCCGCGACTTCTTCGAGCGCGCGCAAATCGTTGTCGAGGTTGGCGCGCAGCAGTCGCAGCACCATGTAGTCGTAAAGGGCATAGAGGCGCTCGGCGAGTTCGCCACCCTGTTCGAGGTCGAGGCTGACCTTGAGGCCGTTGCCGATGATGTCGATGGCCTTGGAAATGGCTTCCCCCTTGGCGGCGATCTGTTGTTGCTGCATGGCAGCGCGGGCCTTGCCGATAGCGGTCTGGGCGCCGGCGAAGAGCAGCAGAATCAGCCGGTACGGGTCGGCCACCTCGATGGCTGCATCGATACCTACTTTCTGATAGGCTGAAATCGCGTTGCGTGCATTGCCGAACATTGCGGACTCCTGGTGAACGATTAACTATTACTGTACTTGGGCAGATTGGCGAGTTGCTGCGTCAGGAAAGTGCTGGTCGTGGTCATTCCTGCGATGAGCGTGTCGAGAGAGGTGAATTGCTTGCGATAGCGCGCTTCGATATCGATCAGCCGATTCGATATCACGGTCGATTGCTTGCCGAGGTTGACGATCGAGGAATTGAGTCCGTCGCTGCGGGCGGCAATCAGGCCACCGCTACCGACCAGTCCATCAGCAGCGCTCTTGACCGCGCTGCCGTAGGCGGCGACCAGGTTGGCGACGCCGTTGAAATCCTTGCCGATGGCCGTGCTCAGTTTGGCGGCATCGACGGTCAGCGTGCCGTCCTTCTGCAGGCTGACGCCGATGTCCGACAGACGTTGCAGGCTGGCACCGGTGAGCGCGGAGGGAATCTCGCCAAGTGCGGTGCGGAAGGAATTCTGTGCTGTCCGCAGCGTGCTGTCACCGTTGAGCGTACCAGCTTTCTTGCTGGTGGCATCGTAACTGCCGAGATTCCTGGCGGTACTCTGGAAATCGTTGATCGCCTTGACCAGCGCATTGACGCCGGTGGTCAGGCTGGTATTGTCCTTGCTGATCGTCAGCGTGGTGCTGAGCGAGGTCGCGGGCGCTTCCGGGCCTTTCAACAGATTCAGGGTGATGCCGTCGATCGCCGTCGTCACGGTGTTGGTGGCGGACGACACCGCAACGCCATTCAGCGTGAAGGTGGCGCCGAGTGCGGCGTGCGTCTGGGTAAAGGTATCTGCCGGCTCGACCGGATCCGAGCGGGTGTTGGCTGGGGCGGCGCTCCCCGACAATTCGATGAACTGGTTACTGCCGCTGGCGTTGCTGGTCAACACGAGCTGCTTACCTGATGTGCCGTCTATGACCTCTGCCGTCACGCCTGCGCTCGCGCTGTTGATGGCGTCGCGCATCATTTCCGGGGTGGAGTCGGCGGCGATCGTGACATCGGTGGTCTTGTTGATATTGGAACCGTCGCTGTCACCGAGTTTGATGGTCAGCGTGCCGCTAACCGGCAGGGTGCCGCCGACCCCGGAAAATACGCCGATGTCCGTGCTGACGCTGTGGTGCCTGGCCTCTGGAGCGACGTAGGACAGGCCAGTACTTCCAGAAATCTTGATGACCTGGTTGCTGCCGGCGGTGTCGCTGGTCAACAGGAGTTGCTTGCCATCGGTCCCATTGATCACCAGCGCCGCAACGCCAGCGTTGGCGGCGTTGATCGCGTCGCGGATGGCCTCAGGCGTGGAGTCATCCGCGATGGTGATGTCGGTCGTCTTGCTCACCGTGACGCCGTCCGCCGTGCCGAGTGCAAGGGTCAGCGTACCGCCGTCCGAGAGGGTTCCGTTGGTTCCCGAGAAAGGCGAACTGGCTCCGCCCGGCGTGGTGATGCTGTGCTGAGTGGCGAGTTGGGTCACTGCCAGACTATAGGTGCCGGCTACCGCGCTCGATGTCGTGGTGGCCGAAGCGATCGTCGCGTCGGCCACCGACGTTCTTAAAGCCGAGAATTTCTGGGCCGCCGTTGTGCCACTGACGGGCACCAGATTCCCTGCCGCGGTTTGCATGGCCGAAATCGTTCCCTGCAGCGATCCGAGCGCCGAGATCTTGGCCTGAAGCCCAGCCTGCTTCTGTGCCAGAACGGTCAGCGGTCGTTTTTCCACCGCCATCAACTGGCTGACGATGCTGTTTACATCGAGGTTCGAGCCGAGGCCCGGTGACGAAACCGCCATGGTATTCTCCTGCGGCTGTGAGCTGCGAACTACGAGCGATGCAACTGGTCAGGCCGACTGTTTGACAAATAGTCCCTTGATGCTGTCGAGAGCCTTGGCAATGGCCAGCATTTCCTGCGAGGGCACCTGGCGGATCACTTCCTTGGTGGCACTGTCGATGATCTTGACCACCAATTGCCCGGAATCTCCGTCCAAGCTGAATTCCAGATTGTCATTGATCGGTTTGACAAAATCGCGGACGCTCTGGGTGGCTGCTTCAAGCTGCGTCCGGTCGGGGGGCTGTGCTGGCAGCAGGGTCAGCGAGGGGTCAATGGTTCTGTTTTCGCCCGCTGATTTGACGTCACGTGCCGCAGGGCTGACAACGACCAGATTGCTCTGGGGGGGGAGTGAAGCGGCAGTGGATGGAATGTTCATCTCGGACTCCTTAGGGAACAGACGCCAGGGTGCGACCGCCTGATCACGACCGCACCCCTGATCTTAGCGCTATTTGACGGCGTTTGCTTAGCCGCGCAGCAGCGAGAGCACACCCTGCGGTAGTGAGTTGGCCTGTGCCAGCATCGCCGTACCGGCCTGCTGCATGATCTGCCCGCGGCTCAGGTTGGCGGTCTCGGCAGCGAAGTCGGCGTCGAGAATGCGGCTGCGCGAGGCCGTCAGGTTTTCCGAGGTGGTCGCTAGATTGCTGACGACACTGGCGAAGCGGTTCTGCAGTGCACCGAGGTTGGCCCGACTCGAGTTGATGTTGGCCAGCGCCGAGTCGATCGTCGCAATGGCGTTCTGAGCGCCGGTGGCGGTGGTCAGATCAACGCTGGCGATGCCGGCACCAAAGGTGGCCGTGGCAGCCGTATAGGCTGAACTCAGTCCGGAGCGTGCAATGTCGGAACCACTCAGGGTGATGCCGGCACTGTTCGTCGAGCTTAAAGTGATGTTGCCTCGCGTAATGACGGCATTGGAAGATGCCGCGTTGGCGGTCTCATCAGCACCTGCGCCGAGTTGATCTGCGCTGAAGCCGGTGGCGGTTTCCGTAGCAGTTGCGTGCGCCAGGTTGCCACTGATAGTGATGGCTTGTCCCTCGCCAGCCGACAAGGTCAGGGTGCCGCTGTTATTGGTGGCCGTAACTCCGGTCTTGCTGGTCAGTGCATTGATCGCGGCGGCCAGATTGTTCCCTGGCGTCGCGGCAGCATCGGCGGCGACTGCGCCAATATCGTAGCCATTGATCGTCAGATCTCCGGCAGCCAGGGCGGCCCCGGTACTGGCGCCGGCGGCGACGATGTCGCCACCGGCGCCGATGGTCAAACCGGTGTTCGCGATATCAGCCCCTGTACCAGCACCGATCAGGCTGATGTTGCGGCCATCGGCAGCGGTCAGCGAGACCGCGCCCGTCGAGGTACTGAAAGTGGCGGTGACGCCGCTTTGGTTGGAAACGGCATTGAATGCCGCGGCGACGTTCGCGCCCTGGGTGACGGCGTCTGCTCCTGCCGCGATAGCACCCAGCTTGACGTTATTGACGTATATGAAGTCGGTGGCATCGCCAGCGATGGCAGCCTGTGCCGTATTCGCGATACCGGCCAGCGTAGTGGCACTCGCCTTGGCCGTGACCCCCGTCTGACCCGACACGGCATTGAAGGCGGCTGCTTTGGAGATGGCGCTATCGTTGCTTCCGGCTGCGGAAAGTCCGTCCCGCACGCTCGGTCCGATGCCAAAGCCATTGACGGTGATGCCGCCAGCGGCAATGGCCCCGGTGGCGACTGCGCCGGCGGTGGTCGAACTGAACGAGGAAGTCGTGCCGACGCCCAGCGCATCGGCTTTTGCGCTGGCGAGCGAATTGATCGTCAGCGCTTCGCCGCTGTTCGCGCCGATCTGGAAGGACTGCGCGTTGAAGGTACCGTCGAGAAGCTTGACGCCGTTGAATGCGGTCTGACTGGCGACGGTATTGATCTGCTGCACCAACGTGTCGACTTCCTGTTGCAAGGCGGCGCGGTCGGTGGCGGTGTTGGTGGCGTTGGAGGCCTGCACCGAAAGCTCGCGCATCCGCTGCAGCGAGTCGGTGATGCTTTGCAGGCCACCTTCAGCGGTCTGCGCCAGTGAAATGCCGTCGTTGGCGTTGCGCGAAGCCTGGTTGAGGCCGGTGACCTGTGAACTCATGCGCGTCGAAATGGCGAGGCCGGCGGCGTCGTCCTTGGCGCTGTTGATGCGCAGGCCGGAGGACAAGCGCTGCAGCGAAGTGGAGAGCGAGGCTTGCGACATGTTGAGGCTGCGTTGCGAGTTCAGCGACGCGACGTTGGTGTTGATGATTTGGGGCATTTTCTTTCTCCTGGCTTGGTCGAATAACTTCGGGTTCCCGGTGATCTGCCTCTCAGGTGTCTGCCGGCCCGTCCTGTGTGGCGATTGTTTCGCTGACAATTTTTCTTACGACGTGCCGCTGGAAAACTTTAGCGGACAATATGCAAATTTCCGAGCATCGACTCCAGGCCGTATTCGAACAATTGTTGCAGGGGGGCGCCCAGATACGACAGGCTGACCATCAGGGCAGCGAATCCGAGCGCGATGGTCAGTGGGAAGCCGATGGCCATCAGGTTGAGTTGCGGCGCGGCGCGGCTCAGCGTCGTCAGGGCCAGGTTGCTGATCATCAAGGCGACGATGATCGGCAGCGCCAGCAGTAGCCCCGAAGAAAAGATGATCGCGCCTGCGTTCGCCAGTTTCACCCAGAAGTCCGCTGCGAAACCCTGAGTCCCGATGGGAAGTACCGTAAAACTATGCGCCAGGGTGGCAACCACCATCAGGTGGCCGTTGATGGCCAGGAACACCAGCAAGGCAAGCAGTACCATGAATTCCGAAATGACTGCAGTCTGGCCAGCAGTCTGCGGGTCATATGAGGTGGCAAAGCCAAGACCCATTTGCAGGCTGATCAGGTGGCCTGCCATGTCCACGGCAGTGAACACCAGGCGGATGGCAAAACCCATGGCGAATCCGACGAGCAGTTGTTGGGCCAGGATCAGCAGGCCGGTTCCCGATGCCGGGTCCAGCGGCGGCGCGCCGGGCAGTACGGGCACGATGGCCATGCTGATCGCCAGGCCGAGCAGCAATCGGACCCGCGTGCTCAGTGCAGGATGGTCGAATGGCGGAGCCGCGGCGAAGACGGCCAGGATGCGCGCCAGCGGGAAGAAAAAGGCCACCACCCAGGCGTTGATCTCGGCTGTGCTCAGGCTGATCATCCGGCGTTCAGCCGATCAGGAGCGGGATGCTCTCGAACAGTCGCCGCACGTAATCGACCATCAGTTCGAGCATCCACGGGCCGGCCAGAAGCAGAACCAGGTACATCCCCACCAGCTTGGGAATGAAGGAGAGAGTCTGCTCATTGATCTGGGTTGCCGCCTGAAAGATGCTGATGATCAGGCCGATTACCAGCGCAGCCAGCAGCAACGGTGCGGACATCAGCAAGGTCATCTCGACCGCCTGGCGTCCGATATCCATGACCAGTTCGGGAGTCATGTGGCAAAACTCGCGACCAGCGATCCGAGCAGGAGATGCCAGCCATCGACGAGCACGAACAGCATCAGTTTCAAGGGCAGCGCCACCAGTACCGGCGACATCATCATCATGCCCATCGACATCAGCACGCTGGCAACCACCATGTCGACGACCAGGAAGGGGATGAAGATGATGAAGCCGATCTGAAAGGCCGTCTTCAGTTCGCTGGTGATGAACGCAGGGATCAGCAGGCGCATCGGAATGTCGTCGGCCGACGCAAAGTTCGCGGTCTTGGTCATGCGCGCGAAAAGAGCGATGTCAGCCTCACGGGTCTGTTTGAGCATGAACTTGCGCAGCGGCACCGCACCTCGCTCAATGGCTTCGAGGTAGCTGATCCGGTTCTCCGACAACGGGAGGTAGGCATCGGTGTAGACGGTGTCGAGAACCGGGGACATGATGAAAAAGGTCAGGAACAGCGAGAGACCGATCAGTACCTGGTTCGGTGGCGAACTCTGGGTGCCCAGCGCCTGCCGTAACAGCGAGAGGACGATGATGATGCGCGTGAAGCTGGTCATCATCAACAGCGCAGCCGGCAGAAAACTGAGCGCCGTCAGTGTCAGCAGGGTCTGGATCGACAAGGTGTAGGTCTGGCTGCCACCGGTACCCGGCGTACTGGTCAGCATCGGCAGTTCGACTGCCTGAGCCCAGGCAAACGTTGGCGCGGCGAGTGCGAGCAGAAGAAGCACCCAGGGGGTGTGTTTAACCGCCTTCATTCTTGCGCTCGGTGATCTGTTTGAGCCACTGCGCAAAATGCCGCTCGCCATCGCCGGCTGGTTTGAGGTCGCCTTTCGGCAGCGTGTGCAGGGTCCGGATCTGGCCGGGCACGAGGCCGACGACGATCCAGGTGTCGCCGATTTCAACGAGCACGATACGTTCGCGGGTGCCAATCACCAGACCACCGACGACGCGCAAGGGGCCACTGCTGCCGAATCCGCGGCCACCATTGAGCTTGCGCAACAAAAACGCGGCAAGAAACAGGATGCCGATGACCAGGATCAGAGCCAGAACGGTCTGCAGCAGCATGCTGGTTGAAACGCTTGGCGGTTCGGCGGTCTGCGCGAAGGCGCTGCCCGCATACAGGGTGAACAGCAATAGACCCACCCTGCGGGTGCCGTGACGGCCAATGGGTTTGCAGTGTCGAATCAAGAGGGTCGGCCAGATTTGGTGACAGGTCACTATGTTAAAACAAGTGGAGAGAAGGTCAAAACGTCGTGATCGGTTAGAAAGACGCTCGACAGAGACGCTCAGTGCCCGATTTTGCGCGCCCGTTCCGAAGGAGTCACGATATCGGTCAGACGAATGCCAAATTTGTCGTTGACCACCACCACTTCGCCCTGCGCGATCAACGTGCCATTGACGAAGACATTCAGTGGTTCACCTGCCATGGCGTCCAGTTCGACGACCGAACCGTGTGCAAGTTGCAGGAGGTTCTTGATGGTGATTTTGGTGCGCCCGAGTTCGACCGAGATCTGGACAGGGATGTCCAGGATCATGTCGAGTTCGTTCATCATCGAAGTCTTGTGGTCCGAGTCATCAAAACTCGGGAAGATGTTGGCGGGTTGTGCCCTGGCGGCTGGTGCTGCTTCAGCCATGGCCTGTTCAGCCATCGCTGCAGCCCAGTCATCTTCAGCGTCGTCGGTCGTCGGAGACTCGAAATCGTCTGTTTCTTTAGCCATTGCCTTCTCTCACGGAAGCCTCCGCGATCTCGGAGGCGATGAAACGCTCGATCTTGAGCGCGTACTGCCCACCTTGCTGTCCGTAGCGGCATTCCAGCAGGGGAACTTCGTCGACCAGCGCGGCAATTTTCTCGGGGACTTCGAGAGGAATGACGTCGCCGATTTTCAACCTGAGAATCTCGCGCAGGGTCACGGTCTGCGTGGCCAGTTGAGCCGTGATTTCGACTTCAGCATGCTTCAATTGATTGCGCAACATGATGATCCAGCGTCGATCGGTTGACAGCTGATCGCTCTGCATGGAACTGTACAGCAGATCGCGAATCGGTTCGATCATCGAGTAAGGAAAACAGATGTGCATGTCCGCGCTTGAGCCGCCGAATTCCAGCGAGAAAGTCGTTGCGATGACAATCTCGGACGGTGTGGCAATATTCGCGAACTGCGAGTTCATTTCGGAGCGGATGTACTCGAATGTGAGATCGTAGACCGGCTTCCATGATCGGCCATACTCGCTGAATACCACTGTCAGCAGTCCATGAATGATGCGTTGTTCGGTGGCGGTGAAATCCCGGCCCTCGACGCGCGTGTGAAAGCGGCCATCGCCGCCGAACATGTTGTCTACCACCAGAAAGACCAGACTCGGATCGAAGACAAACAGGGCCGTACCACGCAATGGTTTGGCAGCGACCAGATTCAGGTTGGTCGGTACCACCAGGTTACGGGTGAACTCGCTGTATTTCTGCACACGTATCGAGCCAACCGAGATCTCGGCGCTGCGGTGCATGTAGTTGAAAAGGCCGATGCGGAGGTAACGGGCAAAACGCTCATTGACCAGCTCGAGCGTCGGCATGCGTCCCCGAACGATTCGTTCCTGCGTTCCGAGATTGTATAGACGGGGACCCTCGCCAGCCTCTTCAAGCTCTTCGGGTTCGTCGGCTTCGCCGCTGACGCCTTTGAGCAGGGCGTCGACCTCATCCTGGGAGAGGAAATCGGCGCTCATTGCGGTTTATTGGATGATGAACGAGGTGAATAACACATCTCTGATGGGTCCATCGCGGTTCTTCCCTTTGCCGGCCGGGTCGAGAACACCGTTCATTTTCTCCATGATCTCCTTCGCCAGCTTCTCCTTGCCTTCGGTACTGATCAAATCCGAAGCTTTCTTGCTCGACAGCAGCAAGGTCAGGTCATTGCGCAGCTTTGGCATGTAGGCCTTGAGCTGGTCACCGGTCTGCGGATCGTCGACCTCGACCGACAGGACCAGTTGCAGAAACTGATCACCACGTTCGGGGACGAGATTGACGGTAAAGGCATCGAGTGCGATATAGACGGGCGGTGCATTCCTGTCAACTTTCTTTTTCTTGACCGGTTTGACTTTTTCCACGGCGACTTCGCCGTCATCGTCGCCCTGCTCCGGGGAATGCCTCAACATCAGAAAGGCGGCAACTCCGCCGATGCCGAGAACCAGCACCAGGATCGCGATGATGATGAACAGTTTCTTGTTGTTTTTTGCTGGTGGGGCGTCCACGCCCTCGGTTGCGGGCTTTGCATCCTTGGCCATGCGGCAGTTCTCTCCCTGGGTGTGCAGCCTGGTCCATGCCGTTACGCGAGCTTTGTCCCGGCTGGACGGCTATTGCTACGCGAAAATATCGATCAGCCCGCGGCCACGCTGCGCGACGAAGGACTTGCCTGATAGCAGGCCGTTGGCGGAATCGCTGTCAAGTATAGCGTTATCAGCCTGTGGTCGGGGTCGGTGCGACGATTCCCGCTGCCCGTCTGGCTGCTGACGAAACGATTCGCTGCCGATACTGACCTGTCCGAGTTCGATTCCCGTACCGGCGAACATCTCGCGCAGGCGTGGCACCGCAGTTTCGATCGCGCCCCGCACGTCGGCGTGGGGCGAGACAAAGTGCGCGGTGGCCGCGTCCTTGTCCAGATTCAGGGTGATCTCTATCGACCCGAGTTGTGGTGGATGCAGGGTCAGTTGGGCGAGCTGCTTTTCATTGCTGGCAAACCACAACAGTTTCTGACCGAGGTCGCCGGCCCAGGACGGGTCCCGCAGCGGTGTCCGAAGGTGGTCAGTGGTGCCGTCGGTGACTGTTGCACCACTCACGGCATTGCCGGGGACGGCTGCCAGCGTGCTCAGGCTGCTGGCCGGATCGCGCAGCTCGGTCGTGTTCGACCCAGGCTCAGGGAAGGGTATTGTGGAGAGCGTGTTCGGCTGGCTGGCCGGATCGCGCAGTTCGAATGTCTTCGTTCCGGACTGTGTGGGGGAAGCCATCGCTGCGAGCGTACCTGGATTGCTGGCCGGATCGCGCAGTGCAAAGGTGTTTGACCCGGACTGCGTGGGAGAGGGCATCGCCGCGAGCGTACCCGGGTTGCTGGCCGGATCGCGCAGTTCGAAGGTGTTCGTCCCGGCTTGCGCGGGGGAGGGCATCGCCGCGAGCGT
>NZ_JDST02000025.1:20943-37538 GCF_000584975.1 Candidatus Accumulibacter cognatus
TCGCCGCGAGCGTGCCCGGATTGCTGGCCGGATCGCGCAGTTCGAAGGTGTTCGTCCCGGCTTGCGCGGGGGAGGGCATCGCCGTGAGCGTGCCCGGGTTGCTGGCCGGATCGCGCAGTTGAGGCGTATTCGTCCCGGATTGCTTGGTGGAGGGTATCGTGGATTGAGAAACGGCAAATTTTGCCGGTTTGTCGTCGGCAGCCAATAAGGTCGATGCCAATTGCTGCCGGTCATTGCTGCTCTTCGCCCTGATTTCCAGGGTGTCTGGCCCGAGTCCGGAGAACCTCGATGGCAGCGGTGCCTCGCTGCGAATTGGCAGGGAAGGGGCAATCTCAGGATTGCTTGCAACTTCTGAACGGTCTGGCGATGGCAGATAGCCAAGAGTCGCAAGGAATTGTGGGTCGGCAGCAGCGGTCACTGTGCCGGCGTCATCAATGACCTTCTCGTGGTTGGCTGGTTTGTCATCTTCGGGCAGGGGACCGGTGGCAATGACCGGCAGGCCGAGTAGGATGCTGGCAAAGTCGAGGCCGTGCTTCTGGGGGTCAGTCGCCGGAGGGTCCGTGTCCTCAACCGACTTTGCCTGGAGGGGTGGCTGGAAGGACGCTGAAACGACGGCAAGGGTCATGATCGATCACTTTCGGAAGGAGTTGCAGCGAGATAAGCAAACATCGTGCCAAAGTTTGGTCAGCGGTCTTCCTCGCGGTTGTTGTGGCGGGCAGCAAACTCGTCCTGGGTCTTCTGCTCCTGGCGAGATTCCCACCGTGCTTCGCTGGCGCGATGGCGTTCGGAGAGCGCGTCGAAAGCCTTCAAGCGCTTCTGCTGCTGCCGCCACTCTGCCTGACCGGCGGCAGTATGCGCCTCTTGCAGGCTGACGGACTGATGCTGCTGAGTGATGGCCTCATCGAGCCGGTTCAGGAATTCCTGGAAATTGCGCCATTCGGGTTGCCCCAGTCCGTCCTGGGCAGCTTCCCGGAAGCGGGTGGTGTATTCTTCCCGATACTGCTGCAGCATCGCGAGCTTCTTTTTGGCGTCACGTTCGGCTGCCAGCAGACGAGCGAGCGATTGTGTTGCCTCGTCGTGACGATTGCGCATCAGATCGAGCACCATCTGTAGGGAGAAAGGTTTGGCCACGCCGAGTCCTCTGAGGAATGTGAAAGCCGCGCCAGCGACTCACGAATCTCATTTCGCTCGCAAGCGGGAAGGGGTCGGGGATAGGAGAAACGGGCATGACTTTCCTCATGGGGGGGCCTGGAAAAATCATGACCGTTAGGTTGCTTTCAAGGTCATGTCAGCGGCTCACGCAGTCGGCTCGAACAAGGCGCGCAGGCGCGCGACGCTGGTGGTGAAATCCGAGCGTTGGCTGAGGTTTTGCTGCAGCAATTCCTCGAATCGCGGATAGATGGTGATCGCCTGGTCGAGCTGGGGGTCAGAACCCGCAGCATAGGCACCAACGCTGATCAGGTCGCGCGATCGCTGATAACGCGAAAAGAGGCTCTTGAATTTGCGGATGTACTGCAGATGCGCCGGACTGACGAGATTGACCATGGCGCGCGAGATCGATTGTTCGATGTCGATGGCCGGATAGTGGCCCGCATCGGCGAGCATCCGTGACAGAACGATGTGGCCGTCAAGGATGGCTCTTGCGGCATCGGCGATGGGATCCTGCTGGTCGTCACCTTCGGCGAGTACGGTGTAGAAGGCAGTGATCGAACCTCCGCCTTCGAGGCCGTTGCCGGCGCGCTCGACGAGTTGCGGCAAACGTGCGAAAACCGACGGCGGGTAGCCACGCGTGACCGGGGGTTCGCCGATGGCCAGGGCAATCTCGCGCTGTGCCATCGCGTAGCGGGTCAGAGAGTCCATGATCAGCAGCACCTGCCGGCCGCGATCCCTGAAGTATTCGGCGATACAGGTCGCATAAGCTGCGCCCTGCATGCGCATCAGCGGGCTCACGTCAGCCGGTGCGGCAATGACGACCGAACGGCGGAGGCCTTCCTCACCCAGGATCTGTTCAATGAACTCCTTGACTTCACGTCCGCGCTCTCCGATCAGTCCGACGACAATCACCTCGGCCGCAGTATAGCGAGCCATCATGCCGAGCAGGACGCTCTTGCCGACCCCCGATCCGGCGAAGAGTCCCATCCGCTGGCCGCGGCCGATACAGAGCAAGGCATTGACTGCGCGTACTCCGACATCGAGTGGCTGGTTGATCGGTGCCCTGGACATGGGATTGAAGGGCCGACTCTGAAGCGGGCGAAGGGAGTTCGTGTGCAGGGGACCAAGCCGATCAAGCGGTCGGCCGGCGCCATCAAGGACACGTCCGAGCAGCGACTCACCGACCGGAACCAGTTTGGCACGGTCGATCCAGCGCCGGCGTGCGGGGGGTGGCCGACCGACCTGCGGGGGCGGGTTGGGTGTTTCGAGGGCGACCACCCTGGCTCCCGGCGAGAGACCGTAGACATCTTCCGATGGCATCAGGAAAAGTCGCTCGCCGTTGAAGCCAACCACTTCCGCCTCGATTGGCGAGCCGCCCGGTGGAACGATCCGGCATGAACTGCCAAGGGGTAGTTTGAGCCCCGAAGCCTCCATGACCAATCCATTGATGCGGGTCAGGTGGCCACTTGGCAGCAGCGAGTTGGCCTGGCTGGCGGTCTGACGGCAACCATTGAGGAAACCGTGCCATGCGGCAAGGTGCTGGTTTTCAGTCCGATCAGTCATTGTATTGTCCAACGGATTTCATGTCCGGGCCTTGAGCCATTCCTGATTGACGCCGATGGCTTCAATGACGCGTCGCCAGCGTGTTTCCAGGGTGGCGTCGACCTCGCTGGCACCGAGTTCAACTCGGCAACCACCAGCGCTGAGCGACTTGTCGTCAATGATTCGCCAGTTGGCATGGGCGAGCTGTTCGCCCAGATGGCTGCGAACCAGCGTTGCGTCATCCGGGTGCACGAACAACAGCGGCTGGCCATGATGCGGGTGCAGGGTAGTGACCGCCTCTTTGACCACCGGCAAGATCAGCTCCGGTTGAATGTGCAGACTCTGACGCAAGACCTGATTGGCAATCTCGATTGCCAGGACCAGCAACTGCTCGGCCACCTCCTGATCAATGGTGGCCAGTGCCTGTTGCAGGTGGTCCATCAGCGAGGCCATATCGTTTGCCACCGACTGTGCCGCCTTGATCCCTTCATCATGGCCGGTGGCGTAGCCGGTACTGTATCCCGCAGTGTATCCCGCAGTATGCGCCTCTTGATGGATACGCTCTATTTCCTCAGCTGTTGGCAGCGCCAGCGCTAGCTCCTGCGGCAGTGTTTCGATTTCGCTCACCACCTGCTCTATCTCGGCCTGGGGGAACTCCGGCAGAACCTCCGGCAGAACCTCCGGCTGAACCTTCGGCGGAACCTCCGGGGGGGCCACTGGCGGCGGTTCGGGATCGAATGAGGCCAGTTCCCAGCGCTGGTAGGCGGTCATCTTCTCCTTCGGAATCGAGTGACTCATCGACATTGCAGGCTCACACCATTTCCTCGCCACCCGCCGAGCCAAGTACGATCTGGCCCTCATCGGCGAGGCGGCGGACGATCTTGAGGATTTCCTTCTGCTCGGCCTCGACTTCCGAGAGGCGAACCGGGCCGCGTGAATCCAGATCCTCGCGCAACATTTCCGAGGCACGCTGCGACATGTTCTTGAAGATTTTCGCACGTAGGGGCTCGCTGGCACCCTTCATGGCCAGGATCAGCGATTCCGACTGGATTTCCCGCAACAGTAGCTGGATACCCCGGTCGTCAAGATCTAGGAGGTTCTCGAAGACGAACATTTCGTCAAGAATTTTCTGCGCCAAGTCTGGATCGTACTCGCGGATCGAGTCCATGACTGCGGTTTCATTGGCGCTTCCCATGAAATTAAGCATTTCGGCCACCGTGCGTACGCCACCCATGGCTGACTTCTTGATGCTGGCTGATCCCGAGAGCAGGCGTAACATCACGTCATTCAGCTCCTTGAGCGCTTCCGGCTGAATGCCTTCGAGAGTGGCCACACGCAGCACCACGTCATTGCGCAGCCTTTCCGAAAACTGGTTCAGGATATCGCTGGCGTGATCGTGGGCGAGATGGACGAGAATCGTGGCGATAATCTGCGGATGCTCGTTCCTGATGAGATCGGCGACCGTCGGTGCATCCATCCATTTCAGGCCTTCAATACCATTGGTGTCGCCGGGTTGCAGGATGCGGGAGATCAGGTTGGAGGCCTTGTCGTCACCCAGGGCCTTGGTGAGGACCGAACGAATATAGGAATCCGTATCGACGTGCACCGCAGCCGATTCGTCGGCAGTTTGCTTGAACTCGGTCAGAACCTCGTCGACACGCGCGCGAGGAACCGATTTCAACGCCGCCATGGCATGACCAAGTTTCTGCACCTCCTTCGGGCCGAGATGCTTGAGCACGGCTGCAGCATAATCCTCGCCAAGCGAGATCAGCAGTATGGCGCTCTTCTCGAGGCCATCGTCAGCTGCCATTGCCGCCCATCCATTCCTTGATGATGTTGGCTACCAGTTGCGGGTCCGCTTCCGCCAGTTCGCGTGTCTTAGCTAGCTTCGCCTCAAACAACTCGGCGGCGGTCGGGACGTGCTCCTGCACGGGTTCTTCGCTCTCTTCCTCATCAATCACGTCAATCTTGCTGCCGACGATGGGGGGGCTTTCGGCAGGGGGAGCGGGGAGCATGGTCTTGAGCAATGGACGCACGACGCCGAGCAGCAGATAGGCAATGATGCCGGCAAGGGCGCCGTACTTGATCAGATCCTTGATCAACGAAATCATTTCGGGGTCACGCCAGATTGGCATTCCTTCGTCCTTTTCGATGACAGTGAAAGGCGCATTGGCCACTGAAATGGTATCACCGCGATCCGTGTTGAAGCCCATGGCTTCCTTCACCAGGTCGTTGATCTGCTTCAGTTCGCCATCCGGCAGTGGCTTGTTGGCCGGCTTTCCATCCTTGCCGATTTCCTTGCGCTGATTGACCACTACCGCCGCCGACAGGCGTTTGATAGTACCGACCGATTGCTTGACATGGCGGATGGTCTTGTCGATCTCGTAGTTGATCGTCGAGTTCTTGCTGGTGCTGATCGGCTGGCCGACATTGGCGATTGACGCCTGCACTCCGGCTGCATTGATCTGTCCGGGCACCGGCGGGGTGGGCGTTGTGGCGGCCCCGGCACCCGCAACCGGAGGTTGTGTCAGCGGCGCGCTGGCCGGTGCCGGTGGTTGATTGCTCAGGGCGCCGGGAACGCCCTGCGCGGCCGGGTTGGTGCTGGCGGTTTCGTTGATCTGTTGGCTGCGTATGCTGATCTCCGGCGGTGTCACGTTCGGTCGATGCGTTTCGGCAGTCTGTTCCGCCTGCGAGAAGTCGATGTCGGCGGCGATCTGGACACGGGCGTTGCCGGGGCCGACGATCGGCGCCAGAATGTCTTCAACGCGCTTGATGATGCTTGCCTCGACTTCCTGGATGTACTTGACCTGCGTCGGGTCGAGGCCGGCCTCGAGCAGCTTGCTCTTCATCTGCGACAGCAGCGTCCCGCTCTGGTCGAGCAGCGTGACGCTGGCTGGTGCCAGCTGCGGAACGCTGGCCGCGACAAGATTCTGGATGCCGGCGATCTGACCCGCATCCAGCGATCGTCCAGGGTAGAGATTGAGCATCACGGATGCCGATGGTTTCATCTCTTCGCGCATGAAAACACTCGGCTTCGGTATGGCCAGGTGCACGCGCGCGGCCTGAACCGCCGCAATCGATTGAATGGTGCGCGACAGTTCGCCTTCCAGACCGCGCTGATAGTTGACCTGTTCGGCAAACTGGCTGATGCCGAATTTCTGGCTCTCCATCAGCTCGAAACCGACCGCTCCGCCCCTGGGCAGCCCCTGTGAGGCTAGCCGCAGGCGCACATCATGAACGCGGCTGACAGGCACGAGGATGGCATTGCCCGAGTCGTTGAACTTGTAGGGAACGTTCATCTGCTCCAGCGCGGCGATGATCGCACCGCCATCCCGTTCGGAGATGTTGGAGAAAAGTATCTTGAACTCGTTTTGTCTGAACAAGGTTCCCGCTGCAACGAGCAGGGCTATGATGGCCGCGATCGAGACCATCAGCAGTACTTTCTGCTTGTTGTCGAGGCGTCCCAGCGCCTCGCGAACGCGATCAAGCGGACTGCCCGCGGCGGCTGTCGGAGTGGTTTCGGCTGCTGACGGAGTGGTTTCGGCTGTCGCCATGCTTGTGATACGGTGATGAGCCTGCGATCAAGCAAGCAAAAAGCGAAAAAAGGCTGATAATTGCGATGCTATTGTAGCCGTTTATTGTACGGGAGCTGCCAACCGATGAGCGAAGTCGCACCAATGCCGGGTCACGAGGCACAGGAGCTGCAACGGGCTTTCGACGTCTTCAACCAGGTTTCACTGGCATTGACGCAGGCGTATCAGGGGCTGCAGCGGCGCGTCGAGTCGCTGACGGCCGAGTTGGCAGTCGCCAATGGCGAATTGCGCCGGCAATACGAGGAGAAGGAGGCACTTTCCGAACGTCTTTCGCTGTTGCTCGATGCCTTGCCTGCCGGTGTGGTGGTGCTCGACAGCGCCGCCTGTGTCAGCGAGGCCAACCCGGCGGCTTGCGAGATGTTCGGAGCGGCAATCATCGGTGAGTTCTGGCCAGTCGTGCTGGAGGCAAGGCTGGTGGCAACCGAAGCGCCGGGAGAATGGCATTTCGATGAGCGTCGCCTGGCCGTCGTCGAGAGTTCGCTCGATTCGGCTGGCGGGCGAATCCTGCTGATCCATGATGTGACCGCGGCGCACGGCCTGAAGGCCGAACTGGAACGTCATCAGCGCCTAGTGGCCATGGGCGAGATGGCGGCTACGCTGGCACACCAGTTGCGAACCCCGCTGGCGACGGCCTTGCTCTACAGCGCCAATCTCGGTCAGGCAGATCTCGCAGATGCAGCGCGCATCCGTTTTGCCAGCAAGACGACGGCACAACTGCAACGCCTCGAGCGCCTGATTCAGGAGGTGTTGCTGTTTGCCCGCGGGGAGAGCGAGAGCATCGGCTGCGATACGATGTCTGCCGAAGAACTGCTGGGTGATGCCGCGCAGACCGTGCAGCCACTGTTTATGGAAAAACAGGTTGTTTTTCGGGTGATCTGCAGCGCTGCCAGGGTAATCGTCACCGGCAGCCGAAAAGCCTTGGCCGGAGCCCTGGTGAATCTGCTCGAGAACGCTTTGCAAGCCTGTACGGTAGGCGGACGAGTCACCCTTTGGGCCAGCGAGTGCGGCCGGCAGTTGCGAATCGGGGTGCGTGATACCGGTTCAGGGATCGCGCCCGAGGTGCAACTGCGCGTTTTCGATCCGTTCTTTACCACACGAGCGCAGGGCACCGGACTCGGTTTGGCCATTGCCCTTGGCGTGGTGCGCGCACACGGCGGGACGATCAGCGTCAGTTCGATTCTGGGCGAGGGTTCGGATTTCATGATCCTGTTGCCGATCGATACGGCGGCAGCGCAACGGCACTGACGATCATGACTTTGCAAGACACCTACGATGATGAAAGGCGACTTTCACATTAACGGCCATGCTTTTACATTAAGGAATAGGGACATCATGGCTCAAGGATTGCCGATCCTGGTGGTCGAAGACGATGCCGCACTGCGTGAAGCGATCTGCGATACCCTTGAACTGGCGGGGCAGAAGGTGATCTCTGCTGGTGGAGGTGAGCAGGCGCTGCAACTGCTCATCAGGCATGCCGTGTCGCTGGTCGTCAGCGACGTGCGCATGTTGCCGGTCGATGGCATCGCCTTGCTCAAAGAAATCCGCAACCGCTTCCCGTATCTGCCGGTGGTCCTGATGACCGCTTTCGCCGACGTCGACCGCGCTGTCGAAGCCATGCGGGCAGGTGCCTGTGACTTTCTGCTCAAGCCTTTCGAGCCAAAGGCGTTGCTCGAACATGTGCTGCGCTATCGCTTGACGGAAGCACCCGATGATGGCCGGGTGATCGCCATCGATCCGATGACCAGCAATCTCTTTGCGCTGGCCAGGCGAGTCGCACAGACCGACGCCACGGTTCTGCTGAGCGGTGAAAGTGGAGTGGGCAAGGAAGTGGTGGCGCACTATATTCACCAGCACTCGGGGCGCTGCAAGGGCCCGTTCGTTGCCATCAATTGTGCGGCGATTCCGGATAGTCTGCTGGAAGCAACGCTTTTTGGTTATGAAAAGGGAGCCTTCAGTGGTGCTCAGCACGCGCAGGCTGGAAAGTTTGAACAGGCGCAGCATGGAACATTATTGCTCGACGAAATCACCGAAATGCCGCTTGGCCTGCAGGCCAAGCTACTGCGCGTTCTCCAGGAGCGCGAAGTCGAACGTGTAGGCGGCAGCAAGCCGGTCAGCCTCGATATCCGTATCGTCGCCACCTCCAATCGGGATATTGCCGAAAGCGTGGCGAAGGGCCTGTTTCGCGAGGATCTGTACTATCGGCTCAACGTCTTTCCGCTACTGATCCCGGCCCTGCGGCAACGAAGCCAGGACATCATTCCCCTGGCGCGTCATTTTCTGGCCACCCACGGCGGTCGATCGGGTCGTCCGCACTTGCGCTTGTCCGCCGCTGCCGAGGCCGCCCTGCAGTCCAATACCTGGCCTGGCAATGTCCGTGAACTGGAAAACATCATCCAGCGAGCGGTCATTCTTGCCCCTGGCGACCTCGTCGACGTCGATGCACTGCAACTCGCGCTTGAACGTCGCGTCGATCAGACGCCGGTGAGCACCATACCCTGCCGGACCCAGCCAGCCGAAGACTTGCGGGACGTAGAGCGCGAGCATATCCTGCAAACGCTGGAGGCGGTGGGTGGTTCGCGCAAACTGGCCGGGCAGCGTCTCGGGATGCCTGAGAGAACCCTGCGTTACAAGTTGCGACAGTATCGCCTGGAGGGCTTTCTCAAGGACTGATGGGGCCGGGTCGATGGCCGAGTTGAGAGGGATGAATCAGTTGGTACGTTTTTTGCTTGGAGACCTCGGAGTGCGTTTGGAGAAGTGAATGGATACCCAGGGTATTGATCAGATGTTGAGCATGTTGCGCGCGAACTCGGCGGCGGCCGGTGGGCGTGTCGCCGAGGCGCAGAGCGCCACTGGCGGCGGGACCGACTTCGCCCAGGTATTGCAGGCTTCGATAGCCAAGGTTAATCAGACGCAGCAGAAGGCCGATGCGATAGCGGCAGATTTTGCCGCTGGCAACAGCAGCGAGAACTTGCACGATGTAATGATCGCGCTGCAAAAGGCCAACATCTCTTTCCAGGAAATGATTCAGGTCCGCAACAAGCTCGTCTCGGCCTACCACGACGTAATGAACATGCAGGTCTGACACAAAACAGCTGCACGCAGCGCTTGTGTTCAAGGGTCACTGTCCCCATAATGGCAGGCATGGTTGTAATTCCGGCAACCCGGAAGCGTTCTGGACGCGGGTTCGATTCCCGCCACCTCCACCACTGCGGGGGTGTACTGGTTTCGACAGGGTGACAGATGGTGAGCAGGCAACCCGAAAGGCGACGGACGTAATCCGAGCAAAACCACAAACGCCAACGATGAGCGTTTCGCACTGGCCGCTTAGGCCTGCTGAGGACGTAGCCGTCCAATAAACAGAACGGCTATCGGCGGGGGCTTCGGTCCCCGCCGTTATGTTGGTTTCAGCCCTTCAGCCCCACCGCCGCCATTTGTCCGTCCGGTCATCGTCAACTTCCCTGTCTTTCCATTACATCTGCCTTGTTCAGGCGATTTCCAACGATTTCCAAGAATAGATCGTCCGTATCAGGTTTCCTTCGCGGTTTGATCCGGGTGTTCGCTGAAACTAGTGAAATCGGCCAAATCGGTTAGCTGCACGGTCAAATCGGTCAGTTGCGTTTCGAGTGCGTTGAAACCTGGTGCCGGTATCTGGCCCAGGCCTGACAGGCGTCGAATGAGCCGCTGCTGGGCAAAGGTCTGTGAGGGATCGGGTTTGCCAAGCTGGTACGCAGAGCCACGCTTGGTCAGGATGACCATCGAGTTGGCATCGATGCTGTAACCGGTGACCGGTGAGGTCCTGATGTGCGAGGAAGCCGGGAATCTTGGATTGCTGCCATACACGCGCCCCTCGACGCATACCAGAGACTCGCCGTCACGGGTGATCAGATCCAGCATCTTCCAGTTATTGAGAATGTTCATTACGCAGCTCCACCCTATGCGAAACGCGAAGCGCCGTAGCGTTCTTAAAAAATTCTAAGCAAAAATTTCAAGCCATCAATCGATTCTGTGGGTATGTTCGCACGGCTCTCCGACAAGAAAAGCAGATTCGGGAGAGATTCCAGCTGTGCTGAACAGTCCTCCAGAAATGGCCGCCCACGCTATAAGCAAAAATCATACCATATTTTATGTATCATATTTCTTTATTAAAACAAAGAGTTTTTAGAGTGCTGAGGCCTTGCCAGGATCTCGGTGTAAAATTTTCCGACACTCCGCAGGCAGTGCCGGGCGTACACGTCAGGCAGTACTGAGGAACATCGCCTTGGGAAAGCGGCTGACAAGCTTAAGAGCGGGTGACACCGCATTCGCCAGGATCGGGATCGCGTTGGCTCCTTACAGCAGGTTCTTGAGTTCGTCAGCAGACAAGGGTTCGACTTGCGCCAACTGCCGCTCGAGTACTGCGAGGGTCGCTTCGGAAGCATCATGGCCCTTTTCCCGCCGGCCGGTGACGCGTGCCCGCAATTGTGCCGGCGTGGCTTGCGGTGCGACGATGAAGAACGCAACTCCCAATCGCTCGGCCAGCGCGCGAAAGGCATTACGCCGCGAGCGCTCGAGGAAAGCGGCGTCGACGATCACCGACCAGCCGGCGGCGAGCAGCTCGCTGGCCAGTGCGTGCAGCCGTTGGTAGGTGAGATCACTGGCGCCTCTGGCGTAAATGCCGCTGCCTGGCGCAGACTGGCTGTTGGCGGTGGGCGCGAGGCCGAACAGGCGCTTGCGCTCGACATCGGAGCGCAGGCGCAGTGTCGCTGCCGCCTGGTCGCCCAGCATCAGGCGTCTGGAGGCGCGGCTTTTGCCGCAGCCGGCGACGCCGTGGGTGATGATCAGCCGTGCTGGCGGCGGCGTCACCAGGCGCTCGGCGAGCGCCAGGTAGGCGATTGCCTGGCCGAGATCGGCGTTCGCCTGTCTGGCCTGGAGGGCGGCCACCTTGGCCCGTACCAGCGCGCGATAGACGGCATAGAAGCGCAATACTTGCACCGCATCGTAATCACCGCTGCAACTGAGCCACTCATTGACCAGCCAGCAGGCCAGACCGGCCTGACCCTGATCGTAAAGGTCGATGTAGGTGAAGGCGATCTCACTGCTCACGTCGATCCAGCGCAGATCCTCACTGAACTCGATGCAATCGAAGATCTGCACCTGCCCGTCGATCAACACCAAGTTGCCAAGATGCAGGTCGCCGTGACACTCGCGCACCCGTCCTGCGGCCTTCCGGGCGGCGAAGTGCGGTGTCAGGCGCGCGAACTCTGTGCCTGTCCATGCCGCCAGCCGCGTCAATCGCTCCTTCTCTTCGCCCCCGGGCAGCAGCTCCGGAAGTTCTTTAAAATTCTCGAGCGCTGGCAAGAGCACCTGTTCAGGTTCGCCGAAGCGTGTCGAAAGGGGGGCCGATGCCGCACGCTGGTGAAATTCGGCCACCGTGGCGGCGAGTTCGGAGATCTCTCGAGCATGTAGTCGGCCGTTTCTACAGAGGTGGTCCAGGCGGCCGGCTTCGGCAAAGCGGCGCATCCGGACCGCAAACTCGATGGCTGTGCCGGGGCCGCCGATCTGCGGGTTTTCGGGAGAACCGGTAATGCCAACGACTTCCAGGTAGATCTGCGCAGAGAAACGGCGGTTCAGACCCAGTTCGGCTTCGCAGCAGGCGCGCCGTTGCGCGAGTGTGCCGTAGTCGAGAAAAGGCAGAACGATCGGCTTCTTGATTTTGTACACGTAATCACCCGCCAGCAGCAGCCATGAGGCATGCGTCTCGATGAGCTCGACTTGCTGCGCCGGATCGGGATAGCGTGCCGGATCGAGCAGCGCGTTGATCAGCGGTGGCAGGGGAGTGCGCATCGATCAGCCCTGCACGGCCTGTCGTAGCCAGCGCTTGCGCAGCTCTTCGAGCAGGCACATGGCCGCCGCGCAGGTCGTCGCCAGCAGCCAGATGGTGCCGCTGATCGGCGCCGTGCCGAACAGCCAGTTGCCGGCCGGCGTATACAGGATGAACAGGATCACCGCCAGTTCGGCCAGGATGCCGATCTGCAGATAGCGATTGCCACCCAGGCCGTAGCTGAGCAGAGAGTGCAGCGGGTGGCGGCAGAGATAGACGTTGACCATCTGTGTGACCACGATCGTCGCCAGGCAGGCAGATGTTGCCTCCAGATAGAGTGTCTGGTGGCGGTCGAGAAAGTCACCGTAATGCCAGCTACCGGCCTCGAGGACGAAGAAGAATACACCCATCGCCGCTACTGCTTCGAGGATGCCGAGAAACAGGTAGGCACGCGCAATCAGGCCCCACGATAGCAGTCGCTCGCTGCGCGTGCGCGGTGGCCGGGTCATCACCGCCGGGTCGGGTTTTTCGGCGCCGAGGGCCAGCGCCGGCAGCATGTCGGTGCCGAGGTCGACTGCCAGGATCTGGAGAATGGTCAGCGGTAGCGGAATCCGGAACAGGACAAAGGCGAGATAGGGGATCAGCTCGGGGATGTTGGAGCTGAGGATGTAGGTGAGGAACTTGCGGATGTTTTCGAAGACCGCGCGCCCTTCCTCGATCGCTGCGACGATGCTGGCGAAGTTGTCGTCGAGCAGGATCAGGTCAGCCGCGGCCTTGGCGACGTCGGTGCCGCCGATGCCCATGGCGATGCCGATGTCGGCGGTTTTCAAGGCTGGTGCGTCATTGACACCGTCGCCGGTAACGGCGACGATCTCGCCCTTATTCTTCAGGGCCTCGACGATGCGCATTTTCTGCTCGGCAGCGACGCGGGCGAAAATGATTTCCGGGGCGTCGAGTGCCAGTTGCAGTTGCGTCGGTGACATCAGGCGCAGTTGCTCGCCACTCACCACCACCGGCTGCTCGCTTCTCACCATGCCGATCTGGCGGGCAATGGCGAGGGCCGTGCGCGGGTGGTCGCCAGTCACCATGATGATCCGGATACCGGCCGCGACGCAACGTGCAATGGCTTCCGGCACCTCGGCGCGGGGGGGATCTTCGAGACCGATCAGCCCGGCCAGGACCATTCCCTGTTCTTCCTCCGGCATGCCTTCCTCGCTGACGGTTCGATGTGCGAAGGCAAGAACGCGCAGTCCGGCGCCGGCCATCTCGTCCTGTGCCGCCAGCAGGCGGGTGCGTGCGGCATCGTCGAGTGGCGCCAGGCCTGCGTCGAAGTGGATGAACTGGCAGCGGGCGAGCACCGTCTCCAGGGCGCCCTTGCAATAGAGCATGCGGCCTTGCGGTGTTTCGCAAAGCACCGACATGCGTTTGCGGTCGGTGTCGAAAGGAATTTCGTCAAGGCGGCTGAAACCCTCGAGATCGCCGGCCATTTTCCGGCCGATCTCGGCCAGCGCGATTTCCATCGGATCGCCATGCAGGATGTGCCGACCCTGTTCCTCAATCTCCTTCAGATTGTGGCACAGCGCAGCATTGACGAACAGCTCGCGGTGATCATCGATCAGGTGGGCACGCATTCCCAGATCGGCGCATGGCAGGAAAGCGCCGCCGACCCATAGCTGGTGTACCGACATGCGGTTCTGGGTCAGCGTGCCGGTCTTGTCGCTACAGATCACCGTCGTCGACCCGAGTGCCTCGACCGCCGGCAGATGGCGTACCAGTGCGTTGCGCCTGGCCATCCGCTGGGTGGCCATGGCCAATGACAGGGTGACGGTTGGCAACAGTCCCTCCGGGACGTTGGCGACGATAATGCCGATGGCGAACAGCAGGTTCTCCCAGGTCGGCAGACCGATGGCCTGACCGACCAGGAACAGCGTCACCCCCATGCCTGTGGCCAGGCCGGCAACGATGCGCGACAGGCGGGCGATCTCGCGCTGCAGCGGCGAGGAGGTTTCGCCTGCGGTCTGTGTCAGATGGGCGATGCGGCCGAACTCGGTGCGCATGCCGGTGGCGTATACCACGGCGCGCCCCTGCCCCGACACGACCGAGGTACCGGCGAGGACAATGTTCTTGGCGTGCAGCGGCAATTCTTCAGCGCTCGGCTCGATGTTGCGGGCCTGGGCCAGCGACTCGCCGGTGACCGTCGACAGGTTGACGCGCAAGCCGAAGGCATCGATGACGCGGCAGTCGGCGGCAATGAAATCCCCTTCTTCGAGGAGCACGATGTCGCCCGGCACAAGTTCGCTGGCAAGAATCTCGACGATCTCGCCGTCACGCAGCGCCTTCACTTTTTGCGGCAGCAACTGGCGCAGTGCGGCGACTGCCCGCTCTGCCTTGTACTCCTGCCAGAACGAGAAGATGCCGTTGATGATGATCACCCCGACGATGGCCACGCCCAGACGCGCCATGCCCTGGCCGGGATCGAAATGTTCGGCGGCGAACGCCAGCGCGGCACCGATCCACAGGATGATCGCAAAGAAGTGGGTGAACTCCTGCGCGAAGCGCAGCAGCAGGTGCTCGTGCGCGACCTCCTCGAGATGGTTGGGACCGTACTCGGCCAGGCGGCGTGCCGCTTCGCTGGAATGGATGCCGGCCGCCGAGGTGTTCAGGCTGGCCAGGGCCTGCTCGGCATCAAGAGCGTGAATACGCAATTCGGGATGATCCTTTCAATCCACTCTACGCTCTCGGTGGCCGCTTCCTGCGCCAGACGGGGAGCAGGGCAGCGAGTTTGTCGCGATGCGACAGACGTTCGTCGGAGAGCGCTTCGAGAAAGTCCGAGAGTGGTTTCGACTTGACAACCGCAAAACCCGTGAGCAGCACCGACGGGATGGCTACCAGGGCAAAGAAGAGGATCCGGTCGACCAGATCATCTTGGGCTGCGTCGATCAGATTGATGCCGAGGAAGCCGGTGGTAATCGTCGCCACCAGACCGGCGGTGGTCACCACGGTGAGCCGGACGACCGTATTGGCCTGTCGGCGCAGACTGTCGCTGTCGAGGTACTGGCTCATGTCCTGGATCTCCTCGCGTAGCTCGGTGTAGAGATTTTCCGTGCCGAGGTGGTCGCTGGTGATCCTGAACAGAGCGCGCGCCTGCATCTGGTCCGAGACCTCGTGGAACCAGTAGCGATGGCTGAAGCGCAGAAAGACCTCGAGGATCTGCCGGATCGCGCGCTTGAACTGTTTGACCGATTCGGCGTGACCGATTTCGAGCCGGTTGAGCGCGGCGACCAGCCGATCCGAGAGCATCAGCAGCGCTGCCTTGTGGAAGTGGGGAATAAGAAAGAGCAGGAAGAACTGGTGGCGGAACTGTCCGAGGAGGCCGTTTTCCAGGCCGGTGAAGTAGGCCTCTCGCGCGCTGCCGACCATTACGAACGCGTGCCCGCAGGACATCAGCCGGGTTCCTGGTGGTTCGGCTTGCGGATGCCAGTAGCGGTCATAGCAATAGCGCGATTCGAAGCCTTCGAGGTGCTGGTCGGAGTAGGGCAGCGAGCCGGGCTTTCCTGGGCCGGCAACCAGCACCAGGCGGGCAAAGTCGCCGCGCGTCAGGGCGCGGGGATCATCCACGGCCAGGTAGGCGAGCAGGGGCATGCGGTGATACTCGATCTGTCGGTAGCGCACCAGGCCCACCTCGCCCGAGTGGTGCTGCACCAGCGGGCGGAGCAGGAATTCCCAGTGCGAGGAGATGCACGGTGCCCGGCAGCGGGAAACGAACGACAGGTACTTGCTGCGCATCTCGTAGTCGGAAACGGACAGCACCTGGCCATTTGACCCGATCCACTCCGCACGCTTGAGGCAGTGGCCGCCACTGCCATCGTCGTCCCAGTACGGCGGGTAGGCGCGGCCGAAGCGGTACAGCGTATCCTGTACCTGTCGTAGCTCGAGGTCGTCGGCGGCAATCTCGACGACCAGAATGACGACATCGATGTCGTAGAAGAAATAGAGATCGAGATGCACGATGTCGAAGTCGATCGGCTGATCGCTCTCCTTGAAGGTCATGCGCACTTTTGCCACGTCGTGGCGACGGAAGACGCGGATTGGCGATTCGCCAGCGTGCGACGAGGCTTCTTGACCGACCCCTTCTCCGTACAGAAAACGCTGAACATAGGGCAGGAAGGTGATGAATTCACTGTAATGGCGCTCGTGGAATTGCTCCGGGTCGCCGCAGAATTCGTCCGCGAGTTCGCGCCACGGGTGGTCGGCCGAAACCTGCTCCAGCAACTGGCTGTGGCTTTGCAACGGGCCATCGTCAGGCAGGGGCATCAACTGCAGCGGCCACAGCAGGATCTGGCGGAAATGCCTGACTCGAAGCTTGGCAGGATTCGTTGCGAATTCCATGGGCACCTCCGGAATCGGATCAATCCGCCGGATGCCGGCTTTCGCCGGAATGACGGCAGGGATTGCAGTCAGCAAGGATAAATGTACAAACATCCCGGATGTATACCGTGCGCGGTCAC
>NZ_JDST02000026.1:0-36616 GCF_000584975.1 Candidatus Accumulibacter cognatus
TTATTTTTGCTTAACGCCTTAATGAAGTCGTCATCAAGATAGGTCTTGCGCTCACCAAGCCCCTTCTTGTACAAGTCAAGCAGATCGAGGATCCAGTCACTCTTATTTGTCGAGCTAGAAGAATACGGCGGATTGCCGATCAGAACCGTAAATCGCCCTACACGCTTCACGTCATTGACTGCAGCAGCTTCGTGGGCGAGTGCGCCAAAACCGATTAGGGGCAACTGTTTGACCCAGGGTTCGAGGGCATTAGTCAGGAAGATGCGAGCCCGCTCGTCCGCTCCGAAGCGGTAGCCGGTTTCGGCTAGCTTGAGGCCGATCTTCATGTGCGCAATGGCATACGGCGCCATCATCAGCTCGAAGGCATGCAGGCGCGGCAGCAGGTGCTTCGGCACGTATTCGTTCCACGCCGCGCGCCGCTGGGCTTCAGTCAAGCGCTGCTGCATCCACTTCGCCGCCAGGGTGCGGTAAATGACGTCGATGACTTCGACGAGGAAGGTGGCAGTGCCGGTGGCGGGATCGAGGATCTGGACGAAGGGTTCGTCCGACGAGATCGTGCGCTTCTCGTCTGGCCCGTCGGTGAGCGGCGGCAGTTTTAGGCCGGGGTGCTTGTTCAGCATCTCACCCCAGGTCGTGGTGTCGGCCAAGCCGTCGACCAGACCGAACTCGGTCTGCAGCAACTCATGCACGCTGCGCACGATGTACGAGACCACCGGCTGCGGCGTGTAGAACACCCCGCGCTGGACCTTGAGCTTCCTGTCGTAGGCCTTGAGGAACTCCTCGTAGAAGTGCATGACCGGGTCTTCGCCGCGGGTGCGGTTGCCGAAGTCGCGCAGCACGGCCTCCATGTGCGTCTTCGGGTCGTTCAGCAGGTCGACTACCTCCTGGATGCCGAGTTCGTCGAAGTCCAGCTTGCCGCGCCGGCCGCCGGCCTTGAGGAAACTGGCCAGCATCTCGCGCAGGAAGGGGTTGGTGACCGGCACCATGTCGACCACGTTGCCCTGGTGCACCGCCGTGCCGGCGCCCGGCACGGTGCGCGATACGGCGGCCGAGAACAGGCCGTAGGTGATCGTCTGCGCGTACATGTCGGCAAACTGCTTCTCGTCCAGGTCGTGGATCAGCGCCGTCTGGAAGCCCTTCAGCAGCTTGCGCAGTTCGCCGCTCTCGCTCTCGCGCGGCAGCACCTGCAGCATGCGATTGCGGATGCGCTTGGCGAGTTCTGCGAGCCGCAGCGCCAGATCGGCGGCGGTGGTGATCACTTCGCGGTGGCGCAGTTCGAAGGCCTCCGCCCAGCGCTGGCGCCAGGCCTTCATGTCGGAGGTGTCGCGCGGCCATGTGAGCTTGGCCTTCAGCGTGTCGGCCACGTAGTCCAGCTTGAGGCTGGTGTCGTCGTCGTCCCAACCCAGCACGCGCAGCGTCGCCTTGCCGGCATCGAGGTCGCTCGCCGGCTCGCTGAAGTGGGCGAAGGTGAGTTGGCGCTCGTTTTCCTGCCCGTAGGCTGAAATGAAGAGCAGGTCGCGCTGCTGCCACGCGGCGCGCTGCGCTCGGTTGGCACTGGCGCGCTTCCTCAGCACCAGGGCATTGAGGATGCGGCGCAGGATGACGATGGGCAGGTGCTTCTTCTCGAAGTCGACGAAGAAGATGCCCCAGGGCTGCCCGGTCTCCAGTGGACGCAGTTGCTTGATCTGCTTGATGCCGACGCGCTCCTCGTCCTTGAGGCCCAGGTCGTCGGACCAGTCGAAAGTGAGGTCTTCTTCGTCGTGCCCCTGGTCGATGGGCCAGTCGAGTTCGTCGCGCAGGAAATCGATGAGCTGCGCGAACGTCTTGATGGCTCGCAGCCGCCGGCGTTGTACTTCGGTCATCACGTTCCCCGTCAGTTGAGTTCCATCCACGCGCGCAGCACCGGCGCGACGCCGAGTGGTGCCTGCACCTTCTTCAGGTAGGTGTTTTTGATGTGCTTTTCCAGTTTCTCGCGCGCCTGCTTCAGCGTTGCGGGGTCGATCGCGCAGATCCGTGGCGTGTCGGGAACCGAGCGGATGAGGTCGGCGATCTGCGGCGCCTCTTCGGCAATTGACCCCTTGTCGAGGTCGAACAGATACCACTGCACGTAGCCCGCGTCCAGCGTCCAGGCAGACTGATCGCCGGGCGACGCCTCGCTGACGGGTCGAGCGGGTAACGCGTAGCAGAAAAACACGGCACGCAAGCCCCGCTGCGCATGCTGCTTGCCGCTGAAGACCTTGCCGGGCAGTGAGCGCAGGCGCGCTTCCAGATCCGGGTGTTCGCGCAACAGGGCCTGCAGTTCCAGGTGCATAGCCTCCACCGGCGACAGCGTGCCCTCGTAGGCGTCGGTGAATTCCTTCAGCGCCTGGTAGTCGTCCTCTGGCGTCAGCAGCTTGCGGCCTTCGATCCCGAAAGTCTTGGAGATGCGCAGCGTCTTCTTGGATACGGTGCGGAAGAGGCGCAACAGTTCGTCCAGTTCATCAGGTGGCAGGAAGTTCCAGTACGCCGTTTCGCCACGCAGCTTCTTCTGCTCGGGGTGGTCGGCGACGATACGCGCTTCGATGGCGGGGTCCATGCGTCGGTCGACGCGGCCGATGCGCTGCATCAGTCGCACGGGGTTCCAGTGCAGATCGTAATTGATGATGCGCGTGGCGTCCTGCAGGTTCAGGCCTTCAGACAACACGTCCGTGGCGATGAGGACGCGGATTTCCGTTTTGCCTACGGCGGCGAGTTCGACGCTCGAAGAACCGTTGTAGTAAGGCGAAAAACGCGTGATGACTTCGCCACGGTCGGCCTTGCTGGCGCTGTCGATCTCTTCGACACCTTCGATGCCGGCTTCGGTGAGCTGCTGCTTGAGGTAGCGCGCCGTGGCCATGAACTCGCTGAAGATGAGCACCTTGTGCCTGCTCAGCACAGCATCTTTCTTCAACAGACCGAGCAAGGCCTGGAGCTTCTTGTCCTGCGACGGCTTGAACTTGTCCAATTCCTTGAGGAAGGAAGCGATCTGGTCCAGATCGAGAAGCGTCTCGTCGATGATCTCGTCGACCTTGAACTTGTCTCGCGGCAGCTTCTCCACCGCCTCCAGCATCTCGTCCGGGATGACGTCTTCGTCCGCCTCGCCATCATCGGGCTCGCCGAACAATTCGAGTTGGTGCGTCTGTGCGTAGTTGATCAAGGTCGCGTGCTGGTTCTTCCAGCGCTCGAGCAGGCGCTGCTCATGGGCGCTCTCGGCGTGGACTTCGACCCAGGCGAGCAACTTGATCAGCAGGCTCCAGCATGACGCCCGAAACGCATGAACGGAGCTTTCGAAGCGTTTGAGGAACTGCGTGCGGATCAGCGAGACGACTTGCTTCTGCCGCCCGAGTGTCAGGGCGTCGATGTCGGTTTCGGGGCCGTTGTAGTACGTGTAGGGGAAGTAGATCGCCAGTGAGAACAATGGCTTCTGCTTATTGAACGCGTCCTCGACCATTTGCAACAACTTGCCGTAGGTCTGCTTGACCGAATAGGGCTGTACCTTCGGCTCGCGCGGCTTCGGGAAGAGGATGTCGCCGTCGCCCGCAGCTTCCAGACTGCGCCGAACGTAGGCGCGACTGCGCTGGACGACCAGCGAATGGAACAGCGCATCGGCGCCGAGCACGAAGTCCGCCTCGAAGAGGTCGGTTTGCACCGCGTCACCGTTTGCAGTGGCGCGATTCAGGTACCCTTCCAGATCCTTTTCCATCTTGCGGAAATGCCCGGGTAGCGAATGGATGCCCAGCGGCGCATCCCGGAAGTAGTCGGCCTGCCCGCGCGAGAACAGTTCGATCATGTGTTGCAGATCAGTGAGGCGGTTGTTCACCGGGGTCGCCGTGAGCAGAAACAAGGTCTTGCCTTCGGCCAGTTGGTACAGCTTCCAATACCGCGATTGCGGATGCTCGGTGTCGCCCTTGATCCCGGTGTTGCGGAAGTGATGTGCCTCGTCGACGATGATGACGTCGGCGCGCGCGCGGACACTTTCGAGGTCCTCCTCGATTTGCCCGCCACGCAGCAAGTCGGTGTGGTTGAAGATTTCCAGTTGGCTGTACTTGCCGAACAGGTTGGGCAAGCGCTGGCGAAGCGCGCGCTCCCAGACGGCTTTGCGCGCAGACTTGGGTACGAAGAGCGCCACCTTCAGGCGGTCATGGACGATCAGCCGCTCGATGAGCATCAGGCCGACATAGGTCTTGCCGAGACCCACGCCGTCACACAGGAAGGCCCCGCGGTAGCGGTCCGCTCGCTTCAGCAGGGCATGGTAGCCCTCCCTTTGGTAGGGCGCGAGGATCTGGTAGACGGCCGAGTGGTTTCGCTCCCATTCCGTTGCGGTCAGTTCATGGCCCTTGAAGTACTCGTGCAGCGACTTGGCGTAAACGTCGAACGGCGCGTAATCGAGGATGTGCCGCTCGATCGTCCGCAATAGATCGGGAGTGACGTCCTCTGCGTTGTCCCAATGCGCTTCGAACCACTCCTGCAGGACACCAACAGGGCTTCCCGTGATCTGTACGTTCAACTCCACGTTCTGGGTCAGTCCAGGAAAAGTGAAGTTGGACGAACCAACAAGGGCGGTGGATCCGACCACCTCCAGGCGCGCATGGGTGATGTAGGCCTTGGCGTGGAACTTGTCCTTGCGGTAGACGCGGCAGGTGATCTTTCCCGACCGCAGTGCATCGACCACGCCCGCGACGCCGTCAAGGAAATCGTTCCTTCGCTTCTCGGCTTCGATGCTGTCATCCATGCGCTGCGAGACTTGGGCAAGGCCCTCGTCGAAAGCCCTTTTGGTTCTTCGGCTGACCTCGTCGCCCATCAGGACGCGGATTCCGTCGACCTTCTGCCACTCGCCGTCCAACGCGAGTAGTGCTCCAATCTCGAAGTAGCCCGTGGCGATGTCGATTGACTTGGAAAGTTGGCACCAGTCGTGAAGGTAGCGCGCGGCTTTCCAGTCGTCGTCGCTATTATCGACAATGAACAACTCGCTCCCGGTCAGGCTCGTCTTCTTGGGCAAGAATCCACCTCAGTACAGTCAAATCCCGTCACAGCAGCATCGCCACCACGCTGCCGCAGGAGAGGGTCGCCAGGGTGCCCGAGATCAGCGTCAGTGGGCCGAGCTGGACGAGTTCTGCGCGACGTTGCGGGGCGATCGCGCACATGCCGCCGAGGAGAATCCCGAGACTGCCGAGATTGGCGAAACCACACAGCGCATAGGTCATGATCACCTGGCTGCGGGGCGCGAGCGTATCCGGCGGGAGCTGGGCCAGGTCGATGTAGGCCAGCAGTTCGTTGAGCACCGTTTTGGTTCCCAGCAGCGAGCCGGCAACGGTGCACTCGCTCCAGGGAATGCCGGCCATCCAGGCCACCGGGGCCATCAGCCAACCCAGAAGACGCTGCAGCGAGAGCGGGCTGCCATCGACGCCGGGCAACAGGCCGAGCGCCTGATTGGCCAGGCTCACCAGGGCCACCAGCACGATCAGCATCGCGACGATGTTGATCAACAGGCTGACGCCCTCGCCGGTCCCGCGGGTCACCGCTTCCATGCTGCTGCTGTCGGTCTGCGGCAGGTCGAGATACCGCCCGGTGGGCGGTCCCTCGGGCGGCTCCATGATCACCGCAAAAACGATGGCCGCGGGGGCGCTGATGAACGAGGCGGCCAGGATATGGCCCAGCGCATCCGGGACGACCGGACCGAGAATGCTGGCGTAGAGGGCCATGACCGTGCCCGCGACCCCCGCCATGCCGCCGGTGAGAATGATGAACATCTCGCCGCGACTGACGCTCGCCAGGTAGGGGCGGATCAACAGCGGCGCTTCGATCATGCCGACGAAGACGTTGGCCGCAGTGGACATGCCGATCGCCCCGCCGACTCCAAGAGTTTTTTCGAGGACCAGCGAGAAACCCCGCACCAGTAGCGGCAGCACCCGCCAATGATAGAGCAGTGCTGACAGCGCGCTCATCACCAGCACCACCGGCAAGGCCTGAAAGGCCAGGACAAAGCTGGTTCCGGGCGTGGTTTCCGCATAGGGCAGCGATGCTCCGCCCAGGAAACCGAACACCAGTTGAGTTCCTGCGCGGGTCGCCGCGGCAATGGCCAGCAAGGCGTCGTTGCCGGCCGCGAAAATCTCGCGCACACCGGGTAGACGAAAGATCAGCAGCGCCAGCGCCAATTGCAGGCCGATGCCGCCGATGACCGTCCGCCACGGGATCGCGCCGCGCCGGGAGGAGAAGGTCCAGGCCAGGCCGAGCAGCAGGAGATAGCCGACGACTGACTGCAGCAGCGGGTTCAATGCCCCGACCTCGGGCTGGCGGCCAGGCGGATCACGGGTGGGAGACCGGCTTCCCAGCCTGTTCGAACTCCGGCCGGATCTGGCTTGCGCCCCGGTAGCGCGGCCGGATGTGGGCTTCCGGGGTGGGCGGTACGTCGCGCGGCTGCGCTGGCACGAGCAAGGCCGGCGGATTCGGCGCAAAGCGTTGGCCGTAGTTGCGCTCGTAGCGATCCAGGAAGCGCCGTAGCTGTTCGTAGTTCGGGCAGCCCGCGGCAGAAAGACAGCGGCCGTACGAATCGTATACGATCGACGGCGGGGGCACCGTCCATCCAAACGGTGACCCGATCAGCAGCTCGCCGCGCAGCACTACGTCGGCAGCGGCGGCATCGAGCGCCAGCAAAACGCAAAAAGCAGCGAACAGGGTACGCATGGGTCGCCAGTGTAGCACTTGCTCCTGGGTGTCCACCCTCGATAACTTCGGTAGTACACTTCGTACTTTGCTGTATCGATCCGCCAGACTTGCTCTGGCGTTTTTGTATTTGGCCAAGGTGGCCTGCCGGAGAAGTCAGCGCAATGAGTTATACCGCAGAATCGATCGCTGTCCTCAAGGGACTGGAGCCGGTGCGCCATCGCCCCGGCATGTATACGCGGACCGATTGCCCCCTGCACATCCTCCAGGAAGTGATCGACAACGCCGCCGATGAGGCGCTGGGCGGCCATTGCAAGCGCATCACGGTGATCCTGCACCGTGATCATTCGGTCACGGTGCAGGACGATGGGCGGGGCATTCCGGTGGAAATGCATCCGCTCGAAAAGGTGCCGACGGTCGAAGTGGTGTTTACCCGCCTGCACGCCGGCGGCAAGTTCAACAAGGACGATCAGTCTTCGGCGTACCGCTTTTCAGGGGGTTTGCACGGCGTCGGCGTTTCGGTGACCAATGCCCTGTCGACCCGGCTTGAGGTTGAAGTGATCCGCAACGGCGCGCGCCATCAGATGGCTTTTGCCGGAGGCGAGGTCGTCGAGCCGCTGCGGCGGGTCGGCGATGCACCGAAAAAGGCCAGCGGCACGCGCGTGCGCGCCTGGCCGGACCCGACCTTCTTCGACTCGCCGATGATCCCGCTGGCTCAGCTCGAACGCCTGCTGCGCAGCAAGGCACTGCTCCTGCCCGGCCTGCAGGTTGCGCTGAGCGTCGAGGACGGCGGGGCCACCGAGTGGTGCTTTGCCCAGGGCATGCTGCAGTATCTGAGCGAGCTGATCGACGGGGAAGTGGTGGCGCCGGTGTTCAGCAGCGAGAAGTACGCGACCAAGGGCGACGAGAACTTCCCGGTCGGCTCGGGGGCGGCCTGGGCGATCTGCTGGACGGCCGAGGGCAGTCTGGCGCGCGAATCCTACGTCAACCTGATTCCGACAACCGCCGGCGGCACGCATGAGGCCGGCCTGCGGCAGGCCACCCTCGACGCCATCCGAAGCTTTGCCGAACACCACGCGCTGCTGCCCAAGGGCGTCAAGCTCGCCGCCGAAGACGTCTTCTCGCGTGCCAGCTTCGTTCTCGCGGTACGCATGCTCGATCCCTCGTTCCAGGGGCAGACCAAGGAACGCCTGAACTCGCGCGATGCCGTCGCGCTCGTCGTACGCATGGTTCGCGACACCTTTGAGCTGTGGCTCAACGAGCATCCGGAAGCCGCGAAGAAGATCACCGAACTCGCCATCCGGGCGGCGCAGGCGCGCACGCGGGCCAGCCAGAAGGTCGAGAAGCGCAAGCAGACCGGGGTCGCGATCCTGCCCGGCAAGCTCTCGGATTGTCAGAGCGAGGACACCCGCCGCAACGAAATTTTTCTGGTCGAGGGCGACTCTGCCGGTGGCTCGGCGAAATCGGGGCGCGACAAGGAACTGCAGGCGATCCTGCCACTGCGCGGCAAGGTGCTCAATACCTGGGAGGTCGAAGCCGGCAGCCTGTTTGCCAACCGTGAAGTGCACGATATTGCGGTGGCGCTCGGCATCGATCCGCATCCGGCGAACGCGCCCGATTCGGTGCTGCTCAACCTGCGCTACGGCAAGGTGGTGATCATGACCGACGCCGATGTCGACGGCTCGCATATCCGGGTTCTCCTGTGCACGCTCTTCTATCGCCATTTTCCGAAGCTGATCGCAAACGGTCATCTCTACTTTGCACAACCGCCGCTGTATCGCCTCGATGTCCCCGGCCAGGGCAAGACGCGCCCGCCGCGCAAGATCTATGCGCTCGACAACGACGAGCGCGAAGCGGTGATCGACCGCCTGCGACTCGAGGGCATCAAACCGGAGGCGGTGTCGATCTCGCGTTTCAAGGGACTCGGCGAAATGAACCCCGAGCAGCTCTGGGAGACGACGATGTCGCCCGACACACGCCGCCTGATGCGCATTCGCATGCCCGGCGCCGAGGCCGCCAGGCCGGTGATGAACCTGCTGATGGCCAAGGGCGAGTCGGCCGGCCGGCGCGCGTGGATGGAAGAAAACGGTGCCCTGATCGGCGCCGAGGTCTGAAGGTGAGTTTCCTCCCACCCGCCCAGGGTGCGCGGTGGCCTAATAGTCATGGCTGTTGCAGGCATCCCTGGTCATCAAAGCCATGACCATTTCCCTCCTCATGGATGAATACGAAAGAGTGAAGAGTGTGGAATCCGTTAGGATTTATCGGACAGGCGAATTCAGAATTCGGCAAAGACGACCGGGATCATTGCCACGCGAACGCCAGTTTCCGACTGCTACCTATAGTCTGTCGCCTTATAGTCGTCATTTGCGGACAATCTCGGCCTGATCAGTGAGGGCTTGAGCATGGTCAGAAAATCGAGCGACTCTCTCCGCACGGTATTAGCTGAGAACATCAAGACTTTTCGTAGAGAAAAGGGTTTTTCCCAAGAAGAACTCGCCGAGCGATGCGGCTTGCACCGCACCTACATCGGCTCAGTTGAACGTCACGAAAGAAATGTCACACTCAGCACGCTTGAGGTTCTGGCCTCAACTTTGGGTGTGACCGTTCCCGAATTGCTCACCGAGCGCGAAAGCCCATCGAATAACGAACAGATGGGAAAACTTGAGTGAGTCTTTCGGAAAAGGAAATCCGCGAAATCGTTGAGGCGCTACGTCGCCTGACTCCTGCGCAACAGACATGGGTCAGGTCGGCTATCCATGCGTTTGGGGCGGCTTGCCAATTCGACCGCGCCTCTGATTCCGATGTGGTAACGGATGCTGTTCTTGCCTTCCTTGGTGATCGCTTGTTGAGCCACCACGCAGGGAGCCGGCAGGCCCTGAGTAAAGATCGATTCGAGTTTACGTTTGAGTCTGCGCTAAACGCCTCTGGCATTCCGGCCCAGCTCGTGAAAAGCCGGACGAACCGAGGCCACGACATGACCATTCGTGGAATTCCGGTCAGCCTCAAGACAGAAGCCGCGGCCAATATCAAGGACGAATCGATCCACGTCAGCAAGTGGATGGAGCTTGGCCGGGGTGAATGGAAATTGCCTCTGCTGCGGGATTTGTTCCTTGAGCACATGCAAAGCTATGACCGCATCTTCACACTCCGACGCCTGAAAGATGACGGTGCCAAGATCCGCTACGAACTTGTCGAGATCCCCAAAAAGCTGTTGCTCGAAGCCGAGAACTGCGAACTAGAGGTTTGCGCGGACAGCAGACAGAAACCGCGGCCGGGCTACGGTTATGTCAAGGATGCAAGTGGGCAGCTCAAGTATTCGCTGTATTTTGATGGGGGCACTGAGCGCAAGCTCCAAATCAAACACCTGCGAAAAGACCTCTGCAAGGTGCACGCGACTTGGATTTTTGGCTCAGCGCCCGCGTAACAACCGTTCACGCGCCAGTTCTGCATATTCCGCGTTCAGCTCAATACCGACGCACTCCCTGCCCAGCTCATTGCAAACAACGCCAGTAGTCCCTGACCCGAAGAAGGGGTCAAGTACCCGGCCATTCTCGCGGGAACCTGCCGTTACGCAGAGGCGAACGAGCGCCCGCGGATAGACGGCAAAGTGACTGCCAGGGTAAGGCTCGGTATTGATGTTCCAGACAGTGCGCCGGTTCTTCGACTTCTGTTTAGGGTCCGCCGCAGTTTCCATGATCGCTTGCCAGTCGTAGTAATACTGCTCTGACTTGGAAAACAGGAACACGTATTCATGGGCGCGGGTCGGGCGATCCTTCACGCTTTCAGGCTGGCAGTTGGGCTTGTTCCAGATAATGTCCGTGCGCAGATACCAGCCGTCTGCCTGAAGGGCTAACGCCAACCGCCAAGGAACGCCGATCAAGTCTTTCGGCTTCAAACCCTCGGGCGTCGGGGCACGATAATCCATTGCCCGCCCCTTGTTCTTGGCGTCAGCATCCCGCCAGGTCCTGCCCCCGGAGGTGTAGCTGTCACCGATGTTCAGCCACAGGGTGCCGTCATCGGCGAGGGTGCGCCGAACCTCCCGGAACAGGCGCACGAGGTCCGCAATGTACTCATCAACCGTAGTCTCTGCACCGATCTGCCCGTCGATGCCGTAATCTCTCAACCCCCAGTACGGGGGTGAGGTCACGACGCACTCAAAGTGCCCCTCGGGCATCTCGTGCAGGATTCGGCGAGCGTCGCCCACGACAATTTCGCAGCGATTCGTCGTTCTTTCAGCCAGTTGAGCCCCCAGCGTTCTAAGGTCAGCATCAAACAAGTCGAATACTTGGGTAGTTTCATCCATAATGACGGTATTTCAATGAGTTAGCGCCAGAACCAATTGACCCTGGAGGGGTTGTGCCCATGAGATATTTGCTACTTATAGTATTCATACCCTGCCCATCTGTCAAGGCCGAGTGCAAGGCCCAACAGGGCAAATTTGTTCTAACAGCCCACCGTCATTCCCGCGTATGCCGGAATCCAGATTCGTTCATCCGATTAAAATGTTAAAGGAACCGTTTGAGAAACGAACTGGATTCCGGATCAAGTCCGGAATGACAGTATTTCAATGAGTGAGCGCCAGAACCAATTTGCCGTGCAAGGCCCAAAACGCCGACAAAAACGCCCAACGAGCCGTTCCAGCGTACGCATTAAAGCGCGCCGCTGAGCTCGAACGTGCGCATGCCCGGCGCCGAGGCTGCCAGGCCGGTAATGAATGGATCCGACCCTTTACTGAGGATTGCTCTTGATTGCCCTGATCTATGCCCATCCGCATCCGGCGCGGTCACGCGCCAATCGCGTGCTGCTCGAAGCGGCGCGCACCGTGCCGTCGGTGATCGTCCGCTCGCTGTACGACCGCTATCCGGATTTCGAGATCGATGTCGAGGCCGAACGTAAACTGCTGATCGAATCCCGGCTGATCGTCTGGCAGCACCCGTGCATGTGGTACTCGGCACCGGCATTGCAAAAACTCTGGTTCGACACGGTGCTCACGGAAGGCTGGGCGATTGGCGAAGGCGGCACCGCGCTGGTCGGCAAGTCGTGCCTGTGGGTGACGACCACCGGCGCAACGTCGGAGGGCTACTCGCCAGGGGGAACGCACCGCTTTCCGTTCACCGCCTTCGCGCCGGCCCTGGAAATGACCGCGCGTTTCTGCGGCATGCACTGGTTGCCGCCGCAAGTCGTGCACGGCGCGCATCTGATCGATGAGGCCACCCTGCAACAGCATGCCGCGCAGTATCGGCAGCGGCTACTCGATTTTGTTGCGGAGGTCGAGCATGGCTGACTCCCTGTTGCGCGACGCCCTGGTCTACCTCGGCGCGGCGGTCGTCTGCGTCCCGATCGCCAAGCAGAGCGGCCTCGGCTCGGTCCTCGGCTATCTGATTGCCGGTGCGCTGATCGGCCCGTGGGGACTCAGGCTGGTCGGCCACGTCGAATCGACGCTGCATTTCGCGGAGTTCGGCGTCGTGCTGATGTTGTTTCTGATCGGGCTCGAACTCGAGCTGAAGCGTCTGGTCGAGATGCGCCGTGCGGTATTCGGTGGCGGCACGCTGCAAATGGTCGTGTGTGGCGCAGCCCTGGCGCTCGGCTTGATCGCGCTCGGTCTGAGCTGGCAGGCAGCCCTCGCCGCCGGTCTGGCGCTGGCGCTGTCGTCCACGGCGATCGCCGTGCAAACGATGAACGAACGCAACGTGATGGCGGCGCCGGTCGGCCGCAGTGCTTTCGCCGTGCTGTTGTTCCAGGATATTGCGGCGATTCCATTGATTGCCCTGGTGCCATTTCTGGGGGCGGCCGGTGGCGAAGGCGGCAGCGGCTGGCTGGGCGCCGGCAAGGCGATGGCCGCGATCGTTGGCGTGGTGATCATCGGCCGCTTTCTGACGCGCCCGCTGATGCGCCTGATCGCCCAATCCGAAGTCCGCGAGATCTTCACCGCTTTCGCCTTGTTGCTGGTGATCGGCATTGCCCTGCTGATGGCCGGCGCCGGCCTGTCGATGGCCCTTGGGGCCTTCCTGGCAGGGGTCTTGCTGGCCAGTTCCGAGTACCGGCATGCCCTTGAAAGCGATATCGCGCCGTTCAAGGGGCTGTTGCTCGGGCTCTTCTTCATAGCCGTCGGGATGTCGATCGACTTCGGCCAGGTCATCGCGCGCCCCGGCCTGCTGGCGATACTGGTGGTCGGTCTGCTCGTGCTCAAGGGGAGCATGCTCGCACTGATCGCGCCGCGCCTGGAGGTTCCGCGCTCGGAACGCTGGCTGTTCGCGGCGCTGCTGGCGCAGGCGGGCGAGTTTGCCTTCGTCGTCTTCGGCGTGGCACGCACGGCAGGTGTCCTGCCGAGTGTTTGGGAAGGCCTGCTGACGGCGGCCGTGGCGCTGTCGATGGCCGCCACGCCGTTGCTGCTGATCGCTTTCGATCGTCTGACCGCGCGCCGTGCGCAGACGCAGCGCGAAGCCGATGCCATCGACGACGACAGCGCGGCAGTGATCATCGCCGGGATGGGGCGTTACGGGCAGATCGTCGGCCGCGTGCTGCTGGCGCAGGGGATTCACATCACCGTGCTCGATCACGATCCCGATCAGATCGATATCCTGCGCAAGTTCGGCTACCAGGTCTTCTATGGCGACGCCACGCGCCTCGACCTGCTGGCTGCGGCAGGGGCCGCCAAGGCAAAGCTGCTGGTCGTCGCCATCGACGATGTGGCCGACAGCCTGGCCCTGATCGACCTGGTCAGGGAGAGCTTTCCGAACCTGGCCATCGTCGCGCGCGCGCGCAACGTGCGGCACTGGCTGGAACTGGCCGATCGCGGGGTGACCGCGATCGAACGCGAGACCTTCGAGTCGTCACTGAGGAGCGCCCGTGCGGCCCTGACCGTGTTGGGCGTCGAACCCTATGAAGCGCGCGAGATTGCCGAGGCGTTTCGCCGGCAGAACCTGATCACGCTCAACGCCCTGTTGCCGCACTTCCACGACGAGGCCAGGACGGTCGCGATTGCCAAGAGTGGCCGGGAAGAACTCGAAGAAAACCTGCGCCGCGATCACGAGGCTCGCCAGAAGGCCGGCGCCCGCGGCTGGCATTGAGGGCAATCGGGCGCTTCGAGCCCGTGCCCGTACCGGCCTCAGCCCACCGAATGGTTCTTCCAGCCCGCCGCTGTCCAGGGTGTGCGGGGTGATCCCGGTGGCTCGGGCGGCGGGTGATCGAATCCTCGTCCCTTCCCCGTCACGCCTTCTCGGGCGGGTTCAACGACAGACTCAGATCGAGCGTGCCGCGATCGGCTCCGGTGGTGACGGTGAAACCGAGACTGCGCGCGAGACGCTGCATGCGCAGGTTTCCGTCCAGGGTCTCGCCGCGCAACTCGGCGATGCCGCGGCTTCGGCAGTAGCCGAGCAGGCATTGCAGCAACAGCTTGCCCAGTCCTTGGCCCTTGATGGCCGAAGCGACAACGATGGCAAAGTCCGCGAACGTACTGCCGGGATTGGCCACGGCCCGCACCTCACCGAGCGCATGCCCGGTGCCATCGTTCCCACGCTCGATGGCGACCAAGGCCATCTCGCGGTCGTAGTCGATCTGGGAAAAGCGGGCCAGACGGGCACGCGGCAGGCTCTTGATCGAGTTGAAGAAACGCATGCGCGAATCCTCGGGAGCCAGCGAATTGAGCAGTTCGCCGAGCATGTTTTCATCCTCCGGTCGAATCGGCCGGATCAGGAGCCGGCGACCCTGCCAATCCACGGGCTGTTCGAGTTCCTTCGGATAGGGGCCGACCGCGAAGCGGCGATGGCCGAGTCTGCCTGCGCTCTGCCCGACGCCGATACGCGCGCCCAGCACGACGACCCCCGAGGCCTCGGCGTGCAGCGGGTCGAGGTCGATGCCTGTCACCTCATCGAGGTCGGTGAGCAGTTGCGAAAGACGGACCAGGGCATTGCTCACGGCGGCGTGCAGCGCCGGACGATCCTCTTCCGGCAATCCCTCGGCGAAACCGCTGCGGGTCACCAGATCACCGGCCAGGATCAGGTTGAGTGGCGGCAGGGCAACCACCAGGCGGCCGCCACGAAAACCCGTGGCCAATGCCGGGCCAAGGAAAATCACCGGACCGAACACCGGATCGTCGGCGACGCCCAGACGCAGTGCGGGCGCGCCACTGCGGGCCGCACCCGGTCGCAGCCGGTAAGCACCGACGCGGCTGCCAGGCTGCTGGGTACGTACACGGCGGCGAAGGTCGCGCGCCGCGATGCGGATCTCCGCCGGCGACCGCAGACCCGCAGCACCCTCCGGAAACTCTGCTCCACTGGCCAGCAGCAGGGCGAGATCGACCGGGTAGCCGATCGCATCGGCGCAGGCAATCGCCTTGTCGATACTGCCAGCCAGAGGATGCTCGCCAACGGCCAGACCATAGGCCTGCAACAGTCGTCTTGCCTGACGTACCGATAGCTGGCCCGCACCAGCCGCCATCGCTTCGCCGAGGGCGCTGCGGGCGGCTTCCATGTCCGGTGAGAAACCCTCCGCGAGCGATGGCGGTATCTGCATCAGCAAGCGGCGATTGCGCCGATAGCTGACAACGCCGAGAAAGACCGTGATCGCCATTTCCGGCGACTCATGGCTCAACATGCCTTGTGCCGCCATGATCTGTTGCGCCTCCAGCATGGCGGCGCCGCCCACCCAACAGGTGAAGATATTGTGATCGCTTTTCCGGGACACCTCGCAGATTGCCGCGGCGACTTCGGCACTGGGGGCAAACGGGGAGGGCGAAAAGACGGTCAGGACATTCTCGGTATGCTCGTCGGCCAGTACAGTTGCCAGCACGGCTCCCCAGTTCGTCGCCGTGATGTCCGCCGGCAACGCCAACGGATTCGAGAGTCTTGAACGCGTCTGCAACAGTTCTTCAAGACGCTTGAGGGTGGCCGGCGACAGCCTGCCGAGCTGGCCGCCGGAACGTGTCAACCGGTCGCCGGCTATCCGCCCCAGGCCATGACCGTTGGCCAGGATGGTCAGACTCTCGCCGCGCAAGCGGCGCACCCGCGCCATCGCCTCGACGGCGGCGAACAGGTCCCCGAGCGTATCGATGCGCACCCAGCCTGCACGATGCAGGGCCGCTTCGTAAACATCGTTGGCGGTGAATGGCCCGCTGCTCTGCGCTCTGCCCTGCCGCGGGCCACCGCGGATGGTCACCACCGGCTTGTTGCGTGCGGCGGCACGGGCGGCCGACATGAACTTGCGGCCGGCCGTGACCTCATCGAACTGCACCAGGATCGACTCGGTATCGGGGTCCGCCGCCAGCCAGTCGAGCACGTCGGCGAGGTCGACATCGAGGCTGGCGCCCAGGTGGAGCACCGTCGAGAAGCCGATTCCCTTGCTGTAGGCGCGATCGAGCACGGCCGCCGTCACGGCGGTCGACTGCGCGACCAGGGCAATCTTCCCAGGCTTGATCGAAACGGGGGTCGCGCTAGCGTTAAGCCCTCTGGCCGGCACCACGAGACCGCCGCTGCCCGGCCCAAGAACGCGCATCAGATACGGCTGGGCGGCTTCGAGAATGGCCTTGCGCGCCGTCGCGATCGTCCCATTGCTCATCTTGTGCCACATCCACGGGCCGACGATCACCGCGCGGGTACCGCGCGCGCCGAGTTGGGCGATGATCGGCGGCACCTGCTCCAGTGAGGCGCAAATGATCGCCAGATCGGGCACCCCGTCGAGTTCGCCGAGGCGGACCTCGTCACCCATGAAGAACAGGGCGCGTTTCCTGGCGCTGACCGACATGACCGTACCATTGAATCCGCCCGCCGCGAGGTTGGCCAGCACCACTTCGGCGTAGCGACTCGGCTCGTCAGGCTCGGCGACCACCGCCACCGAGGCGGGACGAAAGAGGAATTCAAGGTTTCGGACAGTCATGATTACCTGCGATGGGGGTGGTCTCGATGTTCGCCGAATACCTCGGCTACGAGAGAATCAAAGGTGACAAGCCGACAATCAGCGTTGAAAAACGGCAACAAGATCGTCGGAGAAATAATGGTTCTGGGGCATCCATCGAACAAGGCACTTCGACGAACACGTTCATTCGCATCCAAAGTCCGACAGGTTGCCAGCGTACGCGAGCCGCTATAATGGCAGCGATCGCTGTTGAAGCGACATGGCGTCGGACGAGAAGAAGAACATGTTTGCGGTCTATGGTTTGAGTGGTCCAATCTACCAGGGTACCTTCGAAGGCCTCAAGGATGTCGCCGGGGTTCATCGGGGAGCTGCTGTCCGACCCATTGCCGAGGGCGAGCCGGCACCCGTCTTCAGCGCTCCCGTGGCGCAGGCCGTGAGCGCTTACCGGGAAATGCTGCGCAGCGATCCTGAGCGGGGTCCGCTGTACCATGCCTATCAGATCATGCAACGGCAGATCGTCTCGGTGACCAGCAGCGATCCCGTCGAGCGGGCGTTTCGGATACTGCTCGAACGCCGCATCCACCAGGCGCCGGTGCTCGACCCGACTTACCGACTGGTGGGTATCGTCAGTGAGCGCGACCTGCTGACCGTTGTCAACGTCGAAGACGGGCGCGTGCGCGATGTGCTGGCGAGGAAGGTGAGCGACGTGATGACGACGCCCGTGGTCAGCGCCGACCCGATTACCGACATACGGCGGATCGCCTGGGTGATGCTCGAACACCAGGTCGATGGCGTGCCGATCGTCAATGAAACGCAGGTACTGGTCGGTTTCGTATCGCGCAGCGACATCCTGCGTGCGATCATTACCGATCCGCCGCTAAGCCTGTGGCGCTAGGCCGGCTGCCTGCCTGCGGCGTCACCATTCGCGATCATCTTTGCCCGAGGAAAACAGATGAGCCATGCGTCCGTCCGCATTTACCACAACAACCGCTGTTCGAAGAGTCGCGCAGCATGCCAGTTGATCGCCGAAAAGGGTATCGATGCCGAGATCGTCGACTACCTGAAGACGCCGCCGAGCCACGAAGAGCTGCGCGAACTCCTGCGAAAGCTCGGCATGCGGCCATCGGAACTGGTGCGTCGTGGCGAAGCGGTGTTCAAGGCGCACTACGCCGGACGCTCCCTGAGCGAAGACGAATGGCTGCAGGCGCTGCTAACGCACCCGATCCTGATCGAGCGTCCGATCGTCGTGAGTGGTGACCAGGCAGTGCTCGGTCGACCGCCGGAGAAGGTGCTCGAGCTGCTGTAGCAAGCGCTCGGGATGGCTCCCGCAAAGGCCATTCGCGGTGAAGTTCAACAGGGTCGGCGCGCCGAAGCAGTGCCGCGTGTTCAGGAAGGCGACGATTCCATCTCGCTGATCAGACTCCGGTGATTGTCCAGCGCCATCGGCTGCGGCCATGGCAGGGCGACGGGTTTGAGCAGCGGGTGACTGCGCACCAGTCCCAGGGCCGTTGCCACGAGGACGCCGCCGGACGATCCGGCGCCCCGCCATGAAGTCAGCGCGGAATCGAGGACGCACCACGGTTTCAGTTGCACGGACTAACCCCCCGCGCCCGCCAGTAGGTATCGACATTCGCCAGTGCGAGCAAACCCGGTGGGGCCTCTGGCAAACCTGGGGCCTTTCCGTGCTGCGTGGTCTGACCCCGGGTTCCCTGCAGCGCCAGCTAAACGCCGCCCTGCCGCCCGCCTGAACGAATCCTTCAGTCCGGCAGGCTGTTGAGCATGAAAATCGCTCGCAGCACCTCGCTGGGTTCGCCCAGCGGCTCGAACCAGCGCTGAATGATCTGCCCGATATCGCCGCTGCGATAGAGCCGTGACAGGGAACGATCGACAAGCAGCCGGAAGTCGGCATCACGGCGCATCATCAGGCCGTAGGGCTCGTAGGTGAACTGGGTCTCCGAGACTTCGTAGGAACCCTCTTCGCCCTTCACGACGGCGATCGTCACCAGCACGGTGCGATCCGCCGCATAGGCCGTGACGCTTCTGTCCTGCAGCGCCTTCAGGGCGGCATCGTGGTCGGCGACCTTGAGCAGGCGGATACCAATTTTCTCCGCGGATACCAGTGCGTCGAAGACCTTTTCGGTCGTCGTGCCCGCAACGACGGCGACGCGCTGGCCGTTGATCTGTACCAGGGTCTTCGGTTTCTCGCCCTTCAGGAAGAGCAGGCTGGCGCCATCGACGTAGGTCATCACGCTGAAGTCGAAGTCGGCACGGCGCGACAGGGTCTGCGTGGTGTTGCCGCACTCCAGATCGATCTTGCCGCTTTTCAGCGACTCGAAACGGTTCTGCGCCGTGACCGGCACCCAGCGCACCTGGAGATTCGGCATGTTCAGCTGTCTGGCCACGTCTTTGGCAACGATCTCGCACAAATCGATGCTGTAGCCGCGCGGCTTGCTGTCGCCGGCGATGAATGAGAACGGCATGGAGTTCTCGCGGTAGCCGAGTTTGAGGACGCCGCTTTGCTTGATTTTCGCCAGGGTGGATTCGGCGGCAGCCGCGGGCAAGGCAATGGCCAGGCTCGCGGCAAGGATGGCAACGATCAGCTTGCGCATGGGGGTTTTCTCCTTGGGGTGGGAATGGGAGTAAGTGTAGCGCGAGTCGGTCCGCTTGCGTTAAGGATAGGAAATCCCAAGATCCCACGATACCAACGAAAGTCCATGAGCCTCCATCAAGCGACGTCAATCTCGCACTTGGCCCCGGGAGCCCCTGACCAGTCATCCGAATTCCAACAGGCTGCCGCTGGCGGTATCCAGGCGGACGAGCGAGGATTCCATGTGCTGCAGATCGTACTTCTGGTCTGCCAGCGTTCTCGGGGCACCGCCGTTGGCGACGATCAACGGGCCAGCGGCGTCGAGCGCGAGCGGGTGGGGATCGATGCCGTGCGTATCCCACTCGTCGAGCTTCTGCAGCGTCCGCCGGTCGCGCACGCTGCCTTCGCACGCGCCGTGATGACGATGACTCAAGGTTTCGAGGGGATCTCGGTGCTGATCAACGACGATGCCGACCTGGCGTGCGCAGTTGGCGCGCAGGGCATGCATCTGTCGTCGAAGCGACTCTGGCAGAGCGCCGGGCGGCCGGCATTCGAGCGCGTCGCCGCCTTGTGCCATACCGCCGCCGATCTTGCGCGGACGGCCAAACTCGCTCTGGATTTCGTCTTTCTTGGCCCGGTACTGCCGACGGCCAGCCATCCCAAGGCGCACGGGACGGGCTGGCCGGAGTTCTCACGTCTCAGCGAACGCTCGTCGCTGCCGGTCTACGCGCTCGGCGGGCTGAAGCCACAGATGATCGAAACGGCATCGCGCTGCTGCGTGGCTGGCGGTGACAAAGCTCCTCTGATTAGAGCCTCCCGGCCATCTCGACGTGGCGGTCAGGGTCGTAATCACATGGCTTTCAGTCATCCAAAAGCTACTGTTCGTGGGCACACAAGAGCCCTCTTGACCGAACCGATACTCAGGTAGCTTTACGCCGCTTGGTGGCAGCGAGACCCGTCAACGCAACACCCAGCAACGCCAAGGAGGCAGGTTCCGGCACATTGCCGATGGGCGCGAAGGTATCGCGAAACTCCCAGCTAAGAATATCGTGGTCGCCCCAAGCTGATCCCGTGCCCGAGGTGAAGCCGACGAACGCGTTAGTCGTTCCCAACACAGTTGCAAGGTCCACGTTACGTGTCAGGAGCGCCGACAGTGGGCGAGTCGAAGACTGCGAGAGGCGAATTTCTAGGTTATCGGTTGTGCCGTCATAGTCCACCCACGAATACCATACGTTACCGTTGTTCATGCGCGTCGCCACCGACGCCGTTTGCACTGAAAAAATGTTCCCGCCCAAGTCGATGCCGACGTGATTGCCATCGGGGTCATTACCGAAGCTTCCGTTATCGTAGGTGTCGTATTCGATCCCCACGCTCTTGAGAATTCCTTGGTAGCCGATTCCACCTCCGGCCCCGCCCGCTGTATTAGAGACGGTCTGAATGGTAAAGGTAAGGCCATCGGCTCCCACCCCGTCGCCATCACTGATCCCGCCAGAGTTCGTGATGCGGAAGCTGAACGCCGAGCTGAACGAAACATTGGAGTTCAGCGTAACCGCCGTGGTGCTGAAGGCTGAACCACTCTGGAAAGACGAGGCCGGTGTGACACGCAAAGCGGTGCCTGCTTGTGCGGCACTGCCGTTGAGCTGCAATCCAGCGACGCTGGAAAAATCATTGTAGACAAGCGTAGTGGCTGATGCGCTGCCGGCAAAAAGACTGAGCGCAGCGAGCAGGGGGGTTAGTGCATTTTTCATGGCTTTTCTTTTCCTTAAGGCGAGGGGGGTGCACTAGAATCCTGGGGCTACTATCTACCCAAGCAATTAGCGTGCCAAGTTATCTTGCGCGCAACGTTATATACTAATTTTACAGTGTCTTGTGTGTGTGTTGAGGGAAGAAAGGCGTTGCCACAGAAAGGCGAATAGGCAGACTGTAAAATTTGTCGACACTATCTCTGGCAAGGATACGGCCTCCTTAGCCCTGATCATCAAGACTGAAGATTTGCTCGCGACACATGGCTGTCGAGCTGTATGCGCTTGCCGAAAGCGGCAAGCGCATACAGCGTCACTCCAGGCGGAGGATCTGCACGCTGCGCGCCGGCAGCGGACTCGTCGGCTCGCGGCGCACCGTCGCGAAGGGTTTCTGAGCACTGCTGTCGCAGATCTGTTCCCAGACGCCGTGGGGCAGCAGGAAGGAAACCGGGATGTCGTCGCGGTTGATCAGGCAGAGCAGCGCGGAGCTCTCGTGCCCCTGGCCGGCATTCTGTGTCTCGGCCGTGATCTACGGCCCGAAGCGCGCACTGCGGCTGCCCTTGCGGCATTCGATGAAGCCCGCGCCCGAAAGCGGCAGTGGCGCGAGCTGCAGCGCGAAGGTGCCGAGTTTGCGCGATTGCCAGTCGGCGGGACACATCGGGCGTCCGGCGGGATGCCACCAGACGACGTCGGCCGGGCCGTCGGTGCTCGGCTCGCCGGTCAACCAGCCGCGGCGGCGCAACTGCGGAAAGTACCGGCGGAAATCGACTAGCCCGGCGATGAAGGCCGTCAGTTCGCCATCGGCGTGCTGCCAGTCGAGCCAGCTCAGCGCATTGTCCTGGCAATAGGCGTTGTTGTTGCCGTCCTGCGTGCGGCCGATTTCATTGCCACTTTGCAGCATCGGCACGCCCTGCGCGATCAGCAGCGTGGACAGGAGGGCGCGTTGCAGGCGGCGGCACCTTTCGAGGATCTGCGGGTCGGCGCTGTCGCCTTCCTCGCCACAGTTCCAGGAGAAATTGTGGCCATGTCCGTCGCGGTTGCCCTCGCCGTTTGCCTCGTTGTGTTTTTGCTGATAGATGACCAGATCGCGCAGCGTGAAGCCATCGTGCTCGGTGATGAAGTTGATCCCCGCCTGCGGCGCGCGGCCGGCGAAACGGAAGATTTCGCTCGATCCCGCCAGGCGCTGAGCGAGTTGTCCGACGTTCGTTTCGTGGGTCAGCCAGAAGGCGAGCACGTCGTCACGGAAGCGATCGTTCCTTTCGCTCCAGCCGGGCAGGTAGTGTCCCAGGTGATAACCATCCGGGTCAATGTCCCAGGGTTCGGCGATCAGCTTGACGCGCTGCAGCAGGGGGTGCTGCCTTTTGGCGTGTAGGAAGGCGCTGTCACGCGTCAGCGCGGCGGCGAGGTCGAAACGGAAGCCGTCGACGTGCATTACCTCGATCCAGTAGCGCAGTTTCGGTAGTCAGCAGCACTTCGCCGTTGGCGGCGACGAATACGTGGCCGCAGAAACGCCGCGCCAACGATTCCTCCAGCGAGACCTGCTGCTGCACCTTGCCCTGCGCGTCGCAGCGTATCAGCCAGGTACCGGGGCGTGCTGCTACGACCAGCATGCCGCCATCGGCCTCCGGCAGGAGGCCGTGCGGCCGCGACGGTAGTGGCACGGCGTGGCGGATGTCGAGATTGCGGGTTTCCCAGTCGGCGACCAGGGCTCTGGCGAAGCAGGGATCGCCCGGGTTCGGACCGCGCCAGGCGGCGGCCACGACGGCCTGCCGGGGAGTCGTGGCCAGCGCAATCCCCGGAAGAGCGCTGTCGGCGACTCCGGCAGCAACCGCGGCAAAGAATCGCCGGTGATTGGTCGTCATGCCTGCCGCTTCCCTGCTTAAAACTTCAGCTCGCCGGTGAGGATGGTGGCACGTCGCGTACCCGGTACCGTGCAGCCAGCGTTGTCGTAGATCGAGTCATTTGATCGAATCGAACGATTCGTTTAAATTATGCGCTCCATTTCCTGCGTATGAGATCCGTCATGCAAACCTTCACCGCCAATCAGGCCAAGGCCCATTTCGGCGAGTTTCTCGATCTCGCCCAGCGCGAGCCGGTGCGCGTGATGCGCCACGAGCGCGTGGTCGGCGTGATGGTCAGCGCTCACGATTACGAGGCAATGCGCGCCTTCTACGCCGACCGCTTGCAGCACACGCTGGACGAGGCGGCCGAAGCGGCGGCGGCAGCAGGCCTGACGCCGGCGGCGGCGGACGCCCTGCTGGCCGATGAGTCCTGAGGCGTCGCGTCGTCGGCAACGCGTCGTCCTCGACGGCAACGTCTGGATCAGCGCGGCGCTCAGTCGTCAGGGGGCACCGGCCCAACTCGTTCGCCGCGTATTGGCAGCGGGCCTCCCGGTGTTCTCGGCAGCGACCTTTGCGGAGCTGGAAGCCCGCCTGTGGCGTCCCAAATTCGACCGCTACCTGAGCCTGGAAATGCGCCAGCGCCTCCTGCACGACGCGAATGCCGTCGCCCACTGGGTGGATATCCCCCCAGCCCTGGCCAGCCAAACCTGGTGCCGCGACCCGGACGATGAGCACTTCGTGCGCGCCGCGCTGGCTGCCGAAGCCCGGTGGCTGGTGAGTGGCGACCGCGATCTTCTCGACATCGAACCGCCCACCGGGCTGCGGATCGTCACCCCGGCCGCGGCGCTGGACGACCCGGGATTCTGCACCTGAGGCTCCACTCCGAGGTGCAATGGGTGGCGCGCTGAGACCAGTCGTTGGCGTGATCCATTCAACTCGGCCGACAGGCCGCCCCCCCAAAGACACCCTTGGCCCGATCAATAAAAGCCACTCGCGGCGAAGTCTGACCTGGCCGGCGAGCCAAATCTGATCGGTCCTGGGCCTTCAGCAAAGCGACGCTCAGGTCTCGCTGATCAGACTCCAGTGATTGTCCAGCGCCATCGGCTGCGGCCATGGCAGGGCAAGGGGTTTGAGCCGCGGGTGGCTGCGCACCAATCCCAGGGCCGTGGCGACGAGGACGCCGCCGGACGATCCTGTCCCCCGCCATGAAGTCAGGGCGTAAGCCTCCTCCATCCTGACCAGCGGCATCATGCGTTCGCCCGCGGCGGGGTGCCAGAGCTGGGCGAGGCCGATCTGGTTGCTCGACAACACGAAGCCGCCGTTCCAGGCGGCCGCGATGTCGCCGGCGTAGCCGATGCCGTCGTTGGCCCGGGTCGGCACGAACAGGCGGTCGCCGTCGAGGACAGCGAGGATCGGGGCCTGTGCGCGCTGCTCGCGGCGGTCATGCTCGGCCTGGAGGGCAATGCCGAGATAGGCCTCATCGTCGGCCGGCGAGTGGCTCCACGCGAGATGCCGCAGGCTGAGGCGCGGGTCGTCCAATCGCCACTGGCGCAACAGGCTGCCGCTGGCGGTATCCAGACGGACGAGCGAGGATTCCATGTGCTGCAGATCGTGCTTCTGGTCGGCCAGCGTTCTTGGCACGCCGCCGTTGGCGATGATCAACTGGCCAGCGGCGTCGAGCGCGAGCTGGTGCGGATCGATGCCATGCGTATCCCATTCGTCGAGCTTCTGCAGCGTCCGCCGGTCGCGCACGCCGATGCGGCCACGTCCCTTGCCGTACTCCGTTTCGGTGGTCAGCAGCACTTCACCGTTCGCGGCGACGACGGCGTGGCCGCAGAAACGCCGCGTCGACGATTCCTCCAGCGAGACCCGCTGCTGCACCTTGCCCTGCGTGTCGCAGCGCATCAGCCAGGTGCCGGGGCGTGCCGCCACGACCAGCATGCCGCCATCGGCCTCCGGCAGGAGGCCGTGCGGCCGCGACGGCAGTGGTACGGCGTGGCGGATGTCGAGCTTGCGGGTTTCCCAGTCGGCGACCAGGGTGCCGGCGAAGTAGGGATCGCCCGGGTTCGGACCGCGCCAGGCGGCGGCCACGATGGCCTGCCGGGGAGTCGTGGCCAGCGCAATCCCCGGAAGAGCGCTGCCGGCGACGCCGGCAGCAACCGCAGCAATGAACCTCCGGCGATTGGTCGTCATGCCTGCCGCCTCCCTGTTCAAAACTTCAGCTCGCCGGTGAGGATGGCGGTACGTCGCGTACCCGGTACCGTGAAGCCGCCGTTGTCGTAGATCGAGTCGTAGTAGAGCCGGTCGAACAGATTCTTGATGTTCAGACGCACGCCCCAGCGCTTCTCTTCATAGGCGACCATGGCATCCCAGCGCTGATAGGCCGCTGCCGTGTTCGGTGCGAACTGTCCGTTCACGAAGGCAGCGCTGACCGCCTGTTGCGGCTGGTAAGCAAAGCGCTGGCCCTTGGCCTCGACGCCGGCACCGACCTTCCAGTGGTCGGTCAGCCTGTAGGTTGACCACAGGTTGAAGGTATAGACCGGGGCATTGCGCGCGCGCTCGCCGACGAGACGTGGGTCGCCCTGGGTGACGGCGCCGGTCGTGGCGTTCACGTTGAGCGCAGTTTTGAGAATCGTGGCGTTCATCAACGCCAGGCCGGAGAAGACTTCCCAGCGCTCGCTCAGGCGGCCGGCAAGCTCGACCTCGAAACCATCGGTACGGCGCTTCCTGGTCAGGATGGCTGCCGTGGATTCCAGGTCGGTATTGCGTTCCCAGTTCTTGTTGGCGCGGTAGAGGGCCGTGCGCAGCGCGAGGTCGCCGCCGAGCAGCAGCCACTTGGCGCCGAGTTCGGTGACCTGACTGCGCTCGGCCGGCATCGGCGCGACCGTCAACTGATAGAGGTCTGCCGTTGGACTGAAGGAGTCGCTCCAGGCGAGGTAGTAATGCGCTTCCTCCTGCGGCTGCCAGGACAGCGCGGCCCGTGTGCTCCATTCGCCGTACTTCAGGCTTGGCGAGGTGGTGCTGGAATATTTTGCGTCCATCTCGTCACGACGCAGGCCGACGGTGGCCTTCCAGTGCGGGATGAATTCGATGCTGTCCTGCAGGTAAATCGCGTAGGAGTCGCTGGTGAATTTCGTCGGTGTGCCGGTCAGCGCTTCCTGGTAGGGATGGAACAGCGGCGGGTTGGCATTGGTCGTGCCGCCGAAGTTCTGCAGGCCGTGGCGGAAGCTGTCTTCCTTCAGGTATTCCATGCCGGCCAGGAATTCGTGGCCGATGTCGCCGGTCCTGAAGCGCGTCGAGTAGTCGGACTGCAGTGTGACCGTCTCGTAATGGGACGAGCGTGTGACGTTGCCGCCGTTGACGCCGTTTGCGCTTGGCGGCAGGGTCAGGTTCGGTGTCTTCGCCCAGTAGCTGCGCTGATAGTCGGCAACTCGGACCTGTGTGCGCAGCATCGATTCAGGGTCGAAAAGATATTCGTTGACCAGTGTCGTGATCGTCGTGTCGCTGTCGTCGAAGGTCTTGTCGGTGCCCCAGTAGGAGCGAGACGGGAAGCGTTCATTCGGGCGGCGCGTGACACCATCGAAAGCAATGCCGTAGTCGGGGTTATCGCGGGTCTTCAGGTAATAGTGGTTGAGCCAGAAGCGGTTGTGCGAATTCTGGTTGAGCGCGAGGCTGATCGCGGCCCCCTGGCGGTGCACTTCCGGCTGGTCGCCGTTGGCGAGATTCTCGCGCCAGCTTCCCTCGTCGCAATTCATCAGGTTAACGCGCAGGCCGACATCGGCGCTGAAGCGCTTGTTCAGGTCGGCGGTCACTTCGCGGTAGCCGTTGGTGCCGATGCTACCGGTCAGCTTGTATTGGTCGATCAGCAGGGGAGTCTTGCTCACCTGGTTGATGACCCCGCCGGCCTGGCCGCGGCCAAAAAGCATTGCACCGGCACCGCGCAGGACATCGATCTGTTCGTAGTTGAAGGTCTCGCGGTTGTATTGGGCCGTGTCGCGGATGCCATCGAGATAAATGTCACCGAAGGTATAGAAGCCGCGCAGGTTCATGTTGTCGCCCGAGCGGCCGCCCTCGGCGGCGTTGAAAGTGATGCCTGCGACGTTGCGCATCGCCTCGCGCAACGAGCCGACCTGCTGTTCTTCCATCAGCGCGCTGGTCACCGTGGTGATGGCCTGCGGAATACTGTGCGGATCCTGTTCCACCTTGCCGACGCGGGTGCGCGTGGCAAGGTAGCGATCGGGCTCTCGCTCGGCGGTGTCGGTGACGACCACCGGTGCCATCGTCTGTTCGCCAGCGGTTTGCGCGCCGGCACCGAAGGAGAGGGCCATCAGCGCGGCCAGTGGCAGCCGGCGGGGCAGGGAAGGAATCGGTGCGCAGGAGCGCGGGCGGGCGCTCTGGCGCGAGGCGTTAGCAGGCATGCAAATCTCCGTGGAGTGAGGTTTGGTGGCTGGCTGAACGGCATCGCGTCTGGCTGGCTGGTCAAGGGATGTATCAAGGGATGTAACTTGTATCTTTTAAAAAGTCATGAACGTTCTGATGAGCGCACTTGCTCGGTCACCGCGCGCCTGCCGGATCGGTTATGAACCCGATGCGCAACAGGCCGACTCTTGCGGCTTCCGACATGACCTGCGCAACTTTCTCGTACGGCGTCGTGCGCTCTGCGAGGATGTGCAATTCCGGCTGCGGCTGCAGGGCGCTAACAGTCTGCAGTCGTTCGGCCAGCACGGCGGCATCGACCGGCTCGCCGTTCCAGAACACCTGGCTGGAGGCATCGATAGCGAGCTGCACGTTGTCCGGCCTCGTCTGGTTGACCGAGGACGAAGCCTTCGGCAGGTCGACCTTGACGGCATGCGTGAGCAGGGGGGCCGTGACGATGAAGATGATGAGCAGGACGAGCATCACGTCGATCAGCGGCACCATGTTGATTCCGGTCAGCGGCGCCTCGTCGTCGCCGAATTCCATGCTTGCGAAGGCCATGTTCTGTCCTCCTCAGCGAAGGGCCAGGCCGGGGTGGGTCGGCTGACATTCTGCGCCGGCAGCGACGCCCTGCGCGCGTGCCATGGCGATCACCTTTTCGCTCGTCGTGCGGGCATCGGTCAGCATCGGTGAGGTCTTGACACCGGTGGCGAGAAAGGCAAACACGTCGTAGGCGAAGGCGTTGAGCTGCGACAGCGTCCCGCGGTTCTCGCGGGCAAAATGGTTGTAGGCAACGGCAGCCGGTATGGCGACAGCCAGCCCGATGCCGGTCATGATCAGTGCCTCACCGACCGGGCCGGCGACCTTGTCGAGCGTGCCCTGTCCGGACATGCCGATGGCGATCAGCGCATGGTAGATTCCCCAGACCGTGCCGAAGAGGCCGACGAAGGGTGCGGACGAGGCAACCGTGGCGAGGAAGGTCTGGCCGAATTCGAGGCTCGCCTTGTCTTCGTCGATGGCGCGCTTCAGCGCGCTGGTGAGCAGATCTTCCGGGTTGCCGGCGTTGACCAGGTTGACGGTGCTGCATTCGCCACCGCTCTTGCAGCGGTTGTGCTGCTCGATGGCGGTGAAACCGTGGTGTACCAGATGCGCGAAGGGTTCGGTCGTGCCTTTCTCGCGGATGCGGGCGGCAACGGCTTCGAGGTTGGGGGCTTCCCAGAATGCGGCGAGAAATTCGGCGCTGCGGCGGCGCGTGCGCAGCCCACGGACGCCCTTGGTGGCGATCAGGTACCAGCTGCCGATCGACGCGATGAGCATCAGACAGAGCACGATGCGGGCGACGATGTCGGTGTGGGCAAGAAAATGGGCAAAGCCCAGCGGGTTTTCCATGACGGCCTTTCAGTTCTTCAGGTGGAATGTAATGGGGACCAGAACCCACGCGGCGAGGGCTTCCTCGCCGCGTTTGGCCGGAACGAACCGCCAGTGCCAGACGGCGTCCAGTGCTGCCTGGTCGAGACGTGGGGAGCCGCTCGATTTCCTGACTTCAATTTGCGACGGTCGACCGCTGGTCTCGACATGAACCCGCAGCACGACCTCCCCTTCTTCGCCCATGCGGCGAGAAAGGGGCGGGTAGGTGGGTGCGGGATTGGAGAGGTAGTCGGCGGCGAAGCGGGGCTGGCTGATGGTGGCCGGGGCTGGCGGGGCGGGTAGGTCTGGCAGGGTGGGTGGAGGGGGGTCCCTGACGATCGTCGTTTCTGAAAAGGCGGCAGGCGAATGGGTCTGCGCTGCCAGGATCTGCTGCGGTACAGGGCTTGTCTGGCGTCGCGGCCTTGCTTCGACGGGTGTCGGTTTCGGCGGCTTCGGCGGTTCAGGCGACTTGGTGACGGGCAACTCCGGGCGGAGGATATCAACCATCAGTGTGCTGACGCGCTCCGGCATCGGCACGATATCCATCATGGTGAGCAAGACGAAAATGCAGGCATGGATAGCGGCGATCACGACCACGGCGCACAAGGACAAGCTGGGCGTGTATATGGTGTATGGATTGGCGGCGTGAGTGATGGTATTCATCTTCTTTGGCGGTACCTTCTGCCCAATCCGTCGAGAGCGCAAACCTGTGGCTGGCGGACCCGGCAGGGATTGCTGGCTGGCGGGAGCGAGGGAGGCGGTGGTCGATCGCTACGGAGAGATGCAGGGTGATTACTTGGTCAGGATCAGCTTGTTGTCCCTGGTGATGCGTAGCGTATAGCGCTGCTCGCCATGGGCGATCTCGACCGTCTTCTGGCCGCGGAGAATCTGGCTGCTGTTCAGGCTCGACGGTAGCTCCGGCTGTGCCGTCGTAGTGGTCTGTGTCGGCAAGTGCGGCGAATGCGGGGTCGAGGTCATTTCGGGTTCCATAGTCATGGCGTGGGCTGTACAATACGAATTCAAATGAGAATGGTTCTCATTCTATAGTAATCGGTCGGAGCGTCAAGCGATTTTTCGTCCCACCGGATTCCCGCTTCCCAGCACCGCATTCCCGTTGTGGCAGGGTAGCGGCCCCAAGGCGGTATAATTCCGGCTTTCCGTAAAGGCTTGGGGGCGTACCAACTCGGAGTCACAGTACACCGGGCACTACCCCGAACCAGGCTGGGTGGAATCAGGCGCTGGCACGTTCCAAGGCCTGGGCACTCGATGACGAGTGAGCGGCACCCATGAATCTACGTGACAGCAATATCGGCAAGCTGGATCAGCGCGTCTACGACGTGCTGATCATTGGCGGCGGCATCAACGGCGCGGTGTCTGCTGCCGCCCTGTCGGGCAAGGGCGCGGCCGTGGCGTTGATCGACAAGCGTGATTTTGCCGGTTTCAGCAGCCAGCAGTCATCGAACCTGGCCTGGGGGGGCATCAAGTATCTCGAAAGCGGCGATTACACGCTGGTCAGAAAGCTGTGTCTGAGCCGCAATCATCTGATTCGCCACTATCCATCGCGAGTCAAGGAAATTCGCTTTTTCTCCACGATCGAAAAGGGTTTCCGCTTCCATCCCCTGATTCTCTGGGCGGGTACCTGGGTGTACTGGCTGTTCGGGAACGGTTTCACCAGGATGCCGCGCCGCTTTTCGAGGCAGGCCATAGCGCAGGAAGAACCCCTTGTCGACACGCGCTACGCCGCGGGCGGCTGTGAATATTCAGACGCCTACCTGTACGACAACGACTCCCGCTTTGTTTTTCAGTTCGTTCGCTCGGCGATGGACCGCGGCTGCATCGCGGCCAATTACGTGGAATCGCTCGGCGCCCGCCGTGCAGGCGGGTACTGGCGGACCAAGGTGCGCGATGAGACCAATGGGCGGATCCTCGAAATCTGTTCGAAGGTGCTGATCAACGCTGCCGGTCCGTTCGTGGACGAGCACAATGCACTGACTGGCGAAGAAACGGATCATCATCATCTGTTTTCCAAGGGCATCCACCTGATCGTGCCGCAGATCACCCCGAAGCAGCGGATCCTGACCTTTTTCGCCGACGACGGGCGCCTGTTTTTCGTCATCCCGATGGGCGTTCGCACCTGCATCGGCACCACCGACACACGGGTGGACTCGCCGTTCACCGAGGTAACCGACGAAGATCGTCAGTTCGTTCTCGACAACATCAACAAGCACCTCAAGATCGCGCGGCCACTGAGCCGCGCCGACATCATCGCCGAGCGTTGCGGGGTGCGCCCGCTGGTGGTCAAGGCGAGAGGCGACGGCGGGCTCCGGGACTGGATGCAGTTGTCGCGCAAACATGAGATCGATGTCGATTGGGCCACGGCTCATCTGAGCATCTTTGGCGGCAAGCTGACCGACTGCGTCAACGTGGGTGACGAGGTATCAAAGATCGTCACCCGGCTTGGTATCGCGCTGCCGTATCGGCAATACAAGTGGTATGGCGAACCGCACCCTTCGGTACGCGAGGAATACATGCATCAGGCCAGGCTGATGAATCTCGACAGCTATACCTCGCCGGAGTCGATCGAAAGCCTGAGCAGTCGGCTGTGGCGGCGCTACGACCAGCAGGCACTGGCCCTGCTCGCCGAGATCCGCGAGAACCCGAGACAGGCGGAAGTCTTGATCAAGGGTACCGACTACATTCGCTGCGAGATTCGGCTGGCCAGACATCAGGAAATGATCGTCAAGCTCGAAGACTTCCTGCGGCGCCGCTCCAAGATCGGCCTGGTGGTGCGCCGGGAAGACATCAGAAACGCCGACGGACTGATGGAGGCGTGTGAAATCCTGTTCGGCGATCAGGCCAGGGAGAAATACGACGAGTATTTCCTGGAGCGATCAGACGCCGGGGGATAGCCCACCCTCTAGCTTTCCGAAGACCCGCCCTTGCCGAGAAACAGGCAAGGCGCACAACGACGTCGAGGAGAACTCGGTGAACCGGCTTCTTGGCGAAGTCCTGGGGATGAGCCCGGCAGTGGTCTGTTGACTGGTGATCAAATGAACAGTAGAGTGACCCGCATCCTGACGATCATGACTTTCCCGGCCACTGATCATGAAAGTCATTATCGTTTCCCTCTCCCCTGGCCCCTCCACCGCGAGGGAGAGGAGAGATTCGTGAGTCGCTGAGGCGACTTTCACATGAAGGGCGGAACGGAAGCATAACAATCATGTCTCGACTGGAGGGGGTGAGGCACGAGGACGTCATCTGGCTTCTGGGCAGCCTCAGCGCACTGTACCGCCTGCCGTTCGAAGCGAGTCTGATCGAGCAGGAGTTTCCGCCGCCGTACACCCTCGCCACCTTGCACGCAGCAGCACGCGCGCTCGGCTTCCGGACTGGCGTGGTTGCGCAGGCAGACGTCGATTGGCAGAAGCTGCCGCTGCCGGCCATTGCGTTTCTGCAGACTGCGGCTGTCCCGGACGGGCCACCACCGGCCTGCCACCCGGTTCTGATCGTAAACACCGATGGCCAGTCGCTGCTCTGCTTCGCAGCAGGCAAGCAAACTCCCGAAACACTGCCGATTGCCGAAGCATCCCTTCGTCTCGAAGCGGAAGTCATTCTGCTTGCCAGAAACGCCGCCGCCGGCCACCCGGAAACGGCCGACCCTCACGATCTCATCTGCGCGCGCAAGTCCTTCGGTTTTGGCTGGTTCGTTCCCGAACTCGTCAAGCACCGGTCGATCTGGCGCGACGTGTTGCTTGCCAGTCTGGCGATCCAGTTCGTCGGCCTGGCAACGCCTTTGTTCACCCAGGTGATCATCGACAAGGTGGTCGTCCATCAGACGCACGGCACGCTGATCGTACTGGGTGTCGCGCTGCTGATGTTCATGCTCTTTTATTGCAGCATGACGTGGTTGCGCCAGTATCTCATCCTGCACACTGGCAACCGCATCGATGCCGTCCTCGGCGCCCAGGTCTTCCGGCATCTGCTGCAACTGCCGCTTCCCTACTTCGAACATCGCTCGACCGGCACACTGGTCGCGCGCCTGCAGGGGATCGAAACCATTCGCGAGTTCGTCTCGGGCGCGGCCGTCACCCTGATTCTCGATCTTCCCTTTCTGCTGTTGTTTCTGGTGGTGATGTTCGCCTACAGCTGGCAGCTCTCGCTGATCGCCATCGTCCTGCTCGGGGCGATCGCCGCCATCAGTCTCCTGGTTGCACCGCTGTTCCGCAACAGGCTCAACCGGCAATTCCTGCTCGGCGCCCGCAACCAAGCGTTCCTGACCGAGTACCTTGCGGGCATGGCGACCGTCAAGTCGCTGCAGATGGAACCCGACATCGATCGTAAATATGGCGACTATCTGGCCCAGTACCTCGCTGCCGGCTTCGCGACCCGACAGGTTGGCAATACCTACAACGTGGCGGCCAACGGACTCGAACAGTTGATGACCCTCGCCATTCTGATCGTCGGCGCGCTGCTGGTGATGCAGAACGACGGCTTCACCGTCGGCATGCTGGTCGCCTTCCAGATGTTCGCCAGCCGCATGAGCCAGCCCCTGCTGCGAATCGTCGGTCTATGGCAGGAGTTCCAGCAAGCCAGCATCGCCGTCAAGCGGCTCGGCGACATCCTCGACATGCCACGCGAGCCGCACACGCTGGTTCCGCATCGCCAGAAGCTCGATGAAGGTCTGCTGACCGTCGACAAGCTTGCTTTCCGCTACTCCGAACAGCATCCCTGGCTGTTCAGAAATCTCGACCTGGTTTTCACCCCGGGTCAGCTGACCGTCGTCACGGGTCCCTCAGGCTGTGGCAAGAGCACGCTGGCAAAACTGCTGCTCGGCTTCTATCAGCCTGTGGAAGGTTGCATTTCGCTTGACGGCAAGGACATCCGTCATCTCGCCGCCAACGAACTGAGAGCGGCTTTCGGCGTGGTACCGCAGGAGACCGTGCTGTTCTCCGGCACGCTCTACGACAATCTGCGCATGGCGCACCCGCATGCCGGATTCGAGGAGATCGTTGCCGCCTGCAAGGCCGCCGAGATCCACGAAGTCATCGAACAGTTGCCGAAAGGCTATCAGACCGAGATTGGCGAACGCGGGACCGGGCTTTCCGGCGGACAGCGGCAGCGCATCGCCATTGCACGGGCACTGCTCAAGCGCCCGCGCATCCTGATTTTCGACGAAGCCGTGTCCAACCTCGACCCGCAAACGGCCGGACACCTCGCGTCAACGATCAACCAGCTGAAGGGGAGGGTGACGATGATCTTCATCACCCACCAGGTTCCGGCCGGCCTGCAGGTCGATGAGGTATTCGCTTTTCAGGTCACGCCGGGCGCAGTGTCGGTCAAATAAAGCGCCGGCAATGAGTGCTCGTGTCGTCACGGAACGGCGTCCGGCGCATCGGTGGGCGACAGCCGCAGTGGCTGCTTGCCCGTCGGCATCACGGATCGTATGGCAGCAAGCGGCTATCTCGCTTGACGCCTTGACTTTTTTCTGATGCTGAACTTAAGTACAGTTTCCGAAAACACCCAAGACCATGAGGCACGCCATGGACTCGTTTGCTGCGCTTTTCGGCAGGTTCGTCAATGCCGTCCGTTCCCAGGCGGCGACTCCGTCACCTGTGAAGCGGTTGAACCGGATCAGCAAGCACAGGCGTGCCCGTCGGCATCGCCCGCCGTTGCCGCCATTCTTCCTCGGTTGTCCTGAAATTCTGTATCCCACGAGCATGCCGAGGACAAGCGGGGCTTGCTCGGCCGTGTCGCTTGCGGAAAAGGCTCTGAAGGACTGACATGCCAGCGAAGCCGATTGCCACTCTTCTCAAGTTCGGCCATCCGCAGATGGCCGCGGAAGCCTTCCTGATTGACCGGGATACCGGTAAGAGTTTGATCCCAAGGATGGGGAGCTGTATCGCTATACCAGGTCTGTGAAGGCCGTTGGGCGCAAGGATGTCACGGCGGAGAATGTGCGTCGCGAGCTTGCAGCAAACCCTGCTTACGACCTCAACATCTACGCTTACGTCCTCGACAACGTTCCTACCCACGGCCCTGCACCCCGCTACGGTGTCACCTACGACGACATCTCGACAACTCGGCGCATGCCTTGGCATGAAGAACATCGGAAAGCCGTGTGCGGGAAAATCGCATGCACGGTTTGATGAGAGAGGGCAGGTGCAAGCCTGTCCTCTACTCTACCCAAGAAAAATGCGACAGCCTTGATCCGGACAACTTTCGCTACAAGATCACTTCGCGCGAGATTGCGGCTTGAGCGGTCGCCGCCGTCAAGGAAACCCCATCGTCAAGTACGCCAGGATCTTCTCGGGGCCACGGTTTCCTAGTTTTCAAAACAGAAGAAACAAGATATAACCGTGTCCCCTATTTTGCGCTCCTGCCGCACAATAGGTCGCCCAGCCACCCCGAAACCCCAATCGGTCCCGATCACATTCTCGACCGCTCTCAGCCAGCTATCGGCGATTCTTCACCGCCATTGACACCCGGCGCGGGAACCGTGGTTTCAATGCGCTTTGACCTCCGGAGCAGCGGTCCTGAGGTGGGCGCAAGGGCGGAGTGAGACGAAAAAGGGGGCAAAACGAAGGGGAACGGCCCTGGGGCGGTTCCCCTCGATCTTCAGGTCACGCGCCGAAGCGCGACAATCCTGATTTAGGCGCGGCGGCGGGCGAAGCCCAGCAGGGACAGGCCCAGAGCAGCAAGCGCCAGGGAGCCCGGAGCGGGAAGATCGCGCACGATGAAGGCGCCGTCGCCGAACTTGACATCGCCGAGGAAGGTGCCGGTCAGGGTGTAATCACCGGCGCCGAGAGTGGCCGAACCCTTGCCGTAATTGGCGTCGGCGAGGGCGGCGGCGATGTCGGTGCCAGTGGAACTGCAACCAACGCAATCAGTGCCAGACGTGCCTACGGAAACGGCGTTGGCGAAAAACTCGAAGCGGTCGCCGGAAATTTGCAGATCGGTCCAGAACAGTTGGGCTGCCCGGTTGAGGTGGATGGTCCAGGAGCCTTCGGGAGAGCCGACGCCGACGATGGGGCCGGACTGATAGGTGTCGGCGGTACTGCCGGTCAACGGGGTCCCGGTGTCGCCGAAGCCGAAGAAGTACCACGTATCGGTGGTGATGGCGGCAGCCTGGGCGGCGCCGGCGGCGACCAGCGTGGCGGCGGCTGCAATGCCGCGGAGGGACTTGGAAAGGTTCATGTTCTTGATCTCCGTATGGAAAGTGTTGTGTCGATTCTGCGCATTGGATAGGGGTTTTCCCCGTCCGTACAGCATTCTTGAACTGCGCAGCGGCTTAAGCACGTTTTGTGCCAAATAATTATTTCTCATATTTTTCAATTGCCTGCGAAATTTCACCGGGGAGATTCTCTTGGCGGTGTCAAAAATTCCGACACTCGCCTTCTGCACCCTCACAGGGGTTGGGACAGCCGGTAAGGGATCTTCTCAGAGGTCGGGAGGAAAACCGAAGTCTTCGCCTGCCTCACCACCAGCGTCTTGCCGCCGAATCGGTGCTGTCCGCGCGGCTAATCGCTACCGTCCCGGCGCGGCACGGTTTGCGGGTCGCAGGTGATCGGACAGTATGGCAATGCCGAGCAACATCACCAGCGGGATGTGCCAGTTGATGGTGCGCAGGAAGATCATCACCACGCCGCCGGCGGCAATCAACCAGGTGGCTGTTTCGCCAAGACTGCCGGCGCGGCTGCCGTACCAGAGCTGGATCGGCGCATGCAGCAGCGACTGCGCCAGGTCGACGCCGCGCGACTGGATGCCGCGGTGCGCATCGAAGGCAACGACCGGGCAGGACGGGAACGGCTGCTCCGTTATGGCGCCCGGCCGCCCTTCGCCCTCGAACCTCTACGCCAAAGCGATCCCGAGCATCTGGTCTATCACGGCTCTTTTCTCGTGGGCTTACGCCCGCCACCATGCCGGCTGTTTCATCCTGCGCATCGAGGACACCGACCTGGTACGTTCGACTCCGGAAGCCATGCAGGCGATGCTGGATGGCATGCACTGGCTGGGGCTCAAGCACGACGAGGGGCCCTTCTACCAGACGCAACGGATGTCTCGCTACCGGGCGATCATCGAAGAAATGCTCCTGA